>DASWNX010000032.1 GCA_036399055.1 Jatrophihabitans sp. | reverse complement strand
GACAGCCCGCAGGGCGTCCTCAGAAACAGGATCCAGCCACTGTTCTTCTTCAGTCGAAGCTACGGCAGATTGCGAGAGGGCTACTTGTGTCGAGTCTCCGGTAGCGGGCACAGATCCCTCCCCTATTTGAGGTGAACGTTGGCGGATGTCAGCCTGCGTCATCCGCCGGCTCCAGTAATCCTGAAGGTCCGTTACGTCACGGAACCGTCGGACGCGTCGATCGAACGAGAACCGCCATCCACCGTTCCCATCTGAGCCGCCGCTTGTCCATCCCCAAGGTTCAACGGAGAGAAAATGCCCCACTTGGCGAAGCAGAGCTTCGCGTCCTGCAGCGGGTAGCACGAGATGGTTCCTTAGGTCAGCGCTCGACAGTGTGGGCTCAGTGTCTTGCTCTGCTGGAAGTCCGATCCAGTCACGCTCCAGATCAGCCGCGAGTCGAACCACATCAACGAACAACTTGAGCGTCTCGGCAGGTCCCGTGCAAGTGGATGCTCCCGCGACCGTGAGCCGTAGTGCTTCCCCAGGTTGCAATGGCAATTCCCTCGCCACGGGGTAGAGCAGTTCGCGAGGTAAGCCCTGCATCGTGACATGGGCATCAAGGCTTAGAGAGCGGTATAGATGCCGGTCGACCTCAGCGAACGTCGGCCAACGTTCATATTGCAGGGTGAGCTGCCACACCGACTGCAACAGTGCTCGCTGTCCATCATCTATCGTGTCTGGAATTACCACAGGTGGGATCATCCTTGTAAGCGAATCGCACGTCTCGTGATGAGGCTACCGAACAGCCAATAGCACACCAGAAGGTGTCTGACTGAACGTTGCCACAGCGCATCGCCGTGCCGCGTTCGACGGGCGAGTGGCATTTAAGCCTTGTAACCGGTCGAGCAACCGGCGGGCTCCTACTGGCCGAGGCGGCCGTCGATGCGTTCGCGGAGCAGGTCCGCGTGGCCGTTGTGGCGGGCGTACTCCTCGATCATGTGAACCAGCATCTCGCGCAAGGAGATGGGAGTGCCGTCGCTGGCGTGGCCGACGAAACCCAGGTCGGTGTCACGCGCGTACTGCTCAGCGAAGGCGACTTCCTCACGCCAGGCGGCCCACGCCTCATCCACGACCGCCTGATCGGGCGCCGCTCCGTCAAAGTCGCCGTCGGGCTCGTCATCGGACTGGTAGCGCTTGGGCACATCCTGACCTGCGAACCGCCGCCGGAACCAGCTGCGCTCGACCTCGGCCATGTGCCGGAGCAGCCCGAGCAGCGACATCGTCGACGGCTCGACCGAACGCCTAGCGAGCTGCTCGGCGTCCAAGCCCTCGCACTTGAGCTGCAGGGTCAGCCGCTGGCAGCGCAGGAACTCGGTCAGCGTCGCCCGCTCGTCGCCCAGCGATGTCCCGCCCTCGCGCGGGTCCTTGTCGAGATCCATAAACATGTCGGCGCGGTGCTGGGGCTTGGTCATGCCTTCATGCTCGCGGCACCGCGCAGCGCAAGCAAGCCGATTGTGAGCGGCAGCTCCCGGCTGAGTGCTTGGATGACGGCATGGAGGAACACCAAGGCGGCTATGTCCGAGTCGAGGTCACCACCGTGGCGATCCCCGGTGGCACGGTCGACGACCTGCCGTTTCCGTGGCGACCTATTCCCCCGCCGCCGGACTAGGCCACCCTCAGGGAATGGATGGCTCCGGAATTATGGGAAGCCTGGGAGATCGTCGCTCGCGACCTGAAGACGCCGGACGCGATCGTTCCGATGGTGTCACCGAACGATTGGGACGATCAGGAGTCACAGGCCTGCGCCATGGTGTCGTGGGAGGACGGCACCGGCGCCGGGATCAGCGTGCCGCGACACCAGCCACTGGCCGCCCGAGTCGTGCACCTGGCTGATCAGTTCCAGGAGGGCGAGGTCGAGGCGCTCTGGTTCGCGGGCCGTCCCGCGGTGTGGCCGCACTGCCCCAGGCATCCCAACACCCATCCGCTGAATGCCCGACTGCGCGATGGCGTCGCGGTGTGGGTCTGCGGCGAGTTCGACATAATCGCGCCGATTGGCGACCTGTTCCCCCAGTAAGCGCAAGCGAATTCAAGACCGGGGCCTTCACGCGGAGGGCGAGTCGTCCTTGGCGCTGGCGAACGCGGCGTCGAAGGCCGCGGACGGCGGGTCGAAGGCCAGATTGGCGACGAACTCGCGAGCCTCCGGCGCGCCGACCAGGCGGTCCATGCCGGCGTCCTCCCACTCGATGGACAGCGGGCCGGTGTAGCCGATGGTGTTCAGCATCCGGAAGCAGTCCTCCCACGGCACGTCGCCGTGGCCGGTGGAGACGAAGTCCCAGCCCCGCCGCGGGTCTGCCCACGGCAGGTGCGAGCCCAGCACCCCCCGGCGGCCGTTGCCGGTCCGCAGCCGGGTGTCCTTGCAGTCGACGTGATAGATCCGGTCCCGGAAGTCCCAGATGAACATGACCGGGTCCAGGGCCTGCCAGACGAAGTGGCTCGGGTCCCAGTTCAGCCCGAAGGCCGGCCGGTGCCCGATCGCCTCCAGCGCCCGCTCGGTGGTGTAGTAGTCATAGGCGATCTCGCTCGGGTGCACCTCGTGGGCAAACCGCACACCCTCAGAGTCGAACACGTCGAGGATCGGGTTCCACCGGTCGGCGAAGTCCTGGTAAGCCGCGTCCATCAAAGCCTGCGACACCGGCGGGAACATCGCGACGTACTTCCACGCGGCCGAGCCGGTGAACCCGACCACCGTGTCCACGCCGAGCCTGGCCGCCACCACCGCGGTGTCCTTGAGCGCCTGCGCGGCCCGCTGCCGCACGCCCTCGGGGTCACCGTCTCCCCAGATAGCCGGCAGCAGCATGTCGCGGTGCCGGGCGTCGATCGGGTCGTCGCACACCGCCTGCCCGGCGAGGTGGTTGGAGATGGCGTACACCTTCAGCCCATGGGCGTCGAGGATGTCGCGCCGGGTCTGCAGGTACGCCGGGTCAGCGATCGCCCTTGCCACGTCGAGGTGATCGCCCCAGCAGGCGATCTCCAGCCCGTCGTAGCCCCAGCTCGCCGCGAGCCGGGCCACCTCTTCGAAAGGCAGGTCGGCCCACTGGCCGGTGAACAGCGTGATGGGCCGACGCACTGAAGACTCCCGTTCTCAAGCGATCGAGCAGTAATGGCAGGTGAGGCGATGAAGCCAGTGAACATAACCAGAAAGCTAGGCGCCGAGGCTGACCGGGACGCGTCCGGGTCAGCCTCGGCGGGGAACTCTATCGAGGCTGGCTGACGACTAGTCCCAGCCGAACTTCTCGTACTGGGCGACGTTGTCCTTGGTGACCAGCTCAGAGTCGATGAGCATGTTGCTGGGCAGCGGCAGGCCGGCCAGGTCGTCGGAGGAGCGTCCCTGCGCGATCAGGCGTGCCATCGACACCGCGGTCGCGGCGATCGCCGGGGTGAACGTCACATCGGCCTCGATGCGGGCGTCGCCGTTCTTGATGTGCTTGAGCATCGTGTTCGAGGCCGCGGTGCCGACGATGAAGAACTCCTTGCGGTTGGCCTGGGCGGCGGCCGCCTCGGAGCCGATGTTCTGGTCGTCATCGTGGTTGAACACCGCGTCGAGCTTCGGGGCCGCGGCCAGCAGGTTGGCCATGGCCGCCTGGCCCGATTGCACCGTGAACGAGGCGTTGACCTGCCGCGTCACCTTGAGGCCGTGGATGGCCAGCGCGTCCTTGAACCCCTCGGAGCGCTCGCGGGTCAGGGCCAGGGTCGCGATGCCGGTGATCTCGCCGATGACGGCGTCGGACTTGCCCTTGAGCTTGTTGCCGATGTAGGTGCCGGCGTTGAAGCCCACCTTGTAGTTGTCGCCGGCCAGGAACATCCGGTAGGCGCTCTGGTCGTTGAACTTGCGGTCCAGGTTGATCACCGGGATGCCTGCGGCGGTGGCCGCCTTGCCCACGCCGGTCAGCTGGTCACCGTCCTGGGGGAAGATGATCAGCGCGTCCGGCTTCTCGGCGATGGCGGTCTGCACCGCGGCGATCTGGGACGGTGCGTCCGGCGCGGCCTCGAGCGCGGTGAAGGTGACGTCGGGGTACTTGGCC
Source organism: Jatrophihabitans sp. (assembly GCA_036399055.1). Taxonomy (NCBI): domain Bacteria; kingdom Bacillati; phylum Actinomycetota; class Actinomycetes; order Jatrophihabitantales; family Jatrophihabitantaceae; genus Jatrophihabitans; species Jatrophihabitans sp. The sequence goes on along the minus strand of DASWNX010000032.1, from coordinate 38,610 downwards.
GCCTGCTCCTTGGCGAACCGGTTGATGGCCGCGAGGAAACCGTGGTCGGCGACCGGGCCGGAGAACATGATCCGGACCTTCTTGCCCGGCGCCTGCGCGCCACCGCTGTTGCCGGCCGGCGCCGCCGCTGTCGAGCCTCCGGCGGAACTGGCGGCCGGCTTGGGGGTGTTGCTGGTGCAGCCGGTCAGCACCACACCCGCGGCGGCGGCGATGGCGACGACGCCGGTGAATAGCCGACGACGGCTGCCGCCGTGCTCATGGTCCTTGTGATAGTTCACTGCGTCCTCCGCGGTTGAGATGGGTGTGCTGCTGACGTTGAGCGTGGTGACGCCGGAGCGGCGTGGGTGAGAAACGGTCGGCGGGCGCTCACGCCGGACGCCGCCGTAGTGAGCCGACCCGGAACTGCTGGATGAGGACCGCGGCGACGATGATCACGCCTTGGGCGATCAACTGGTACTCGATGGCCAGGTTGTTCACGATGAACAGGTTGGTGATCTGGCTGAACACCAGCACGCCCAACACCGAGCCGACGATGGTGCCCCGCCCGCCGGCCAGCGCCGTGCCGCCGATGATCACCGCCGCGATGGCCTGCAACTCATAGAGGTTGCCGTGGTCGGAGGAGCCGGAGTTGGCCTGCGCGGTCACCATCAGGGCGGCGATGCCGCAGCACAGGCCCGACAGCGCGTAGATGATCACCTGGGTGCGGCGGACGCTGATGCCGGCCAGGCGCGCGGCCTCGCCGTTGCCGCCGATCGCGGCGCTGCGCCGTCCGAAGGTGGTCCGGTTGAGCAGCACCCAGGCCAGCGCGGCGACCACGGCGAAGATGATGACCAACCACGGGACGCCGAGGAACTTGCGCTGCGCGATGTCGGTGATGCCGTTGACGCTGACCACCTGGGTCTGCTTGCCCGAGATCTTCTGGGCCAGGCCGCGGGCGGCCACCATCGTCGCCAGCGTCGCTATGAAGGGCGCCATCCGGCCGTAGGCGATGAGAAAGCCGTTGGCCAGTCCTGCGACCGTGCCCACGATCAGGGCGACGAAGACCATCATCACCGCGCCGTAGGACTGGGTCGACAGCGTCGTGGCCCAGACGCTGGCCAGGGCCAGCAGCGCTCCCACCGAGAGGTCGATGCCGCCGCTGATGATGACGAAGGTCATCCCGATCGCCACGACGCCGATGCTCGAGGCGAGGGTGAGCACCGTCAGCTCGTTGCTCCACAGCCGGTCGGCGTGCAAGAAGATGTCCGGCCGACTCCACGCCCCGATCCCGTACAGGGCGATCAGCACCGCTATCAGGCCGAGGTTGCGGCGCACCGGCTCGCTGGCGTCGTCGCGGAACCAGCGACGCAGGGAAGATCCGCCCGATGGCGGCTGCGCCGAGGCCCCTGCGTGTGATCCCTCGGCCGGGGATCCCTCAGCCGGCGGCACGGCGACCTTCACGGGTTCGGTCATGGGCTGTCCACTTCCAGTAGCGATCCCGCCATGACGAGATCGAGGACGGTTTCCTCATTCAGCTCACCGGCCGGCGCCTCGCGCACGACGCGGCCCTCGCGCATGACGACCACGCGGTCGGCCAGCCCCAGCACCTCAGGCACCTCGCTAGAGACCATGAGCACGCCCATGCCGTCATCGGCCATCCGGCGGATGACCCGGTACAGATCTGCCCGGGCGCCGACGTCCACACCGCGGGTCGGCTCGTCGAGCAGCAGCAGGCGGGTGCCCGAGGACCGCCGTGACCGCCCGGATTGCTCAGGCGCCGTCGGGCTCGAGGGGTCCAGCAGCCAGCGGCCGAGGACGACCTTCTGCTGGTTGCCGCCGGACAGCGTCTTCACCGGCCGGTCGACACCGCGCGGATGCAGCGCGAGCACGTCGGCGATCTCGGCGGAGGCGGCGCGCTCGGCGGAGGCGCGGGTGAGCCCGGCCGAGGCGTAACGGCCGAACGTGGCCAGGGTGACGTTGCGGTAGATCCTGTCCTCCAGCAGCAGCGCCTGGCTCTTGCGCTCCTCAGGCGCCAGGCCGATCCCGGCCCGCACGGCGCCGGTGACCCGGCCCGGCGGCAGCCGGCGGCCACTCAAGCGCACCTCGCCACTGGCGGACTTGCGAGCGCCGTAGATGGTCTCCAGCAACTCCGAGCGCCCCGACCCGACCAGCCCCGCGATGCCCACGATCTCGCCCTCGCGGACCGACAGCGACACGTCGGCGAACTCCCCCGGCCGGGTCAGTCCCGTCACCTCGAGCAGCGCCGGGGTCGAGCTGTCATCGGCGCGTTCGATGAGTTCGGCGCGCCGGGACCGCTCGGGAAAGACGTACTCGATGCTGCGTCCGGTCATCCGCGTGACCAGGTCATCGGTCCTCGTGGTGCGCGCCGGCAGGTTGACCGCCGAGGTGCGCCCGTCCTTGAGCACCGTCACCCGGTCACCGATCTCGCGGATCTCCTCCAACCGGTGAGAGATGTAGACGACCGCGATGCCGCGCGAGGTCAACTCGCGGATGACGCGGAACAGGTTGGCCACCTCGTCGTGGGCCAGGACAGCGCTGGGCTCGTCCATGACGAGCAGTTGAGCCTCGTGCGACAGCGCCCGCCCCATGCTCACGATCTGCTTGGCCGCGGCCGGCAGGCGTCCTACCTTGCGGTTCACCGGGATGTCGCCGTGGCCGAGCCGGCGCAGGACGGCGGTGGCCTCGGCGCGCATCCGGCCGCGGCGCACGAAGCCGGCGGCGGCCTGCTCGTGCCCCAGAAAGATGTTCTCAGCCACCGTCAGGTCATCGACGAGGTCGAGCTCCTGGTAGATCGTGGCGATGCCCGCCTTGGTGGCTGCCTGCGGCCCGTTGAACGAGGTCTCTTGTCCATGCCAGAGCAAGGAGCCCGAGTCCGGGCGGTGCACGCCGGCCAGCACCTTGATCAGGGTCGACTTGCCTGCGCCGTTCTGCCCCAGCAGGCAGTGCACCTCGCCCGCCAGCACCTCCAGCTCCACGCCGTCGAGGGCCCGCACGCCGGGAAAGGTCTTCACGATGCCCTTGAGCTGCAGCAGCGGCGGCTCGGCGCCGCCGTGAGCGGCACTCTGAGCGGCTCCATCGGCGCTCGGGCGGCCCTCGGTCATGTCGCTCACGCCGGCACCTCTATCCACGTCTGCGACGCCGCGGCCTCCACCACCGCCTGGGTCAGGACCGCCGCGCGCAGCCCGTCGTCGAACATCGGCAGCCCGTCGGGGGCGCTGCCGTCCATGGCGGCGTAGACGTCGCTGACATAGGCGTTGAAGGCGTCCTGATAACCCTGCGGGTGGCCGGCCGGCAGCCGTGAGTAGGTCGAGGAAGGCTGTCCGAAGACGTCCGTGCCGCGCATCAGGACGACGTTCTGCTCGCGCCCGCCGACAAACAGCGCCTCGGGCGCCTCCTGGTCGAAGGAGTACGAGGCGTCGGGGCCGTCGAAGGAGAACCACAGGCGGTTCTTGCGACCGGGAGTCACCTGGGACACGACCACTGACCCCATGGCCCCGCGATCGGTCTGGAAGACGACCACCGCGCCGTCCTCGGTGCCAGGGTCGGCCAGCGAGTCTGCGACGCTTCGCTCCTTGTAGGCGCTGCCCAGCTGCGCGGCGAGGCGGGTGATCCGGTGCCCGGTGGTGAACTCCATCAGGTCACACCAGTGCACCCCGATGTCGCCGAAAGCCCGCGACGCGCCGCCGAGGGCCGGGTCCATCCGCCAGTTGGTCGCGTCGTGGGCAGACAACCAGTCCTGCAGGTAGGTGCCGTGCAACAGCCACAGCGGGCCGGCCGAGTCGCGGGCGATCCGGTTCCTGGCCTCGCGGACCGAGGCGTAGAAGCGGTAGACGAACGGCACGCTGGCCACCCGTCCGGCGTCACCGGCGACCTCGGTCAGCCGGCGTGCGTCGGCGACGGAGGTCGCCAGCGGCTTCTCGCAGATCACGTGCTTGCCTGCGGCCAGCGCGGCTAGTGCCATCTCGGTGTGGGTGCGGTTGGGCGTGCAGATGTGCACCACGTCGATCTCCGGCGCTGCCAGCAACTCGGCGAGGTCCGCCGCGCCACGCCGGGCGCCCATGGCCTGAACGCCGGCGGCCGTCGTGGCCGCGCCGCTGCCGAGCACGGCCACCACCTCGCCGCCCGCCGCCCGGACCGCATGCGCGTGCACGCCGGCGATGAAGCCGGTTCCGATGATCGCCGCCTGGACGCCGGCCCTCATCCGCGCGGCCGATCCGCGCCGGTTGGGGCGCCAAGGCCGCGGAGGCGGTCCGCATGTGTCGAGATCGGCGCCATTACGGTTGCCTTTCATCCGAAGCAGCTGCCTGAGAGGTATCGCAGGATGCTCGAAGTATTGCATCCGAGAGGCGAAAGTCAATCCTCTAGCGCTAGATTCTTCAGTATGGATGGAAGTTGCCGATAGTTTCGTTGCTACTTTTGCCTCTGAACAGCCTAAGTAGGGCCTTTGCTGCTAACACGAGATCGTGGAGAGATGAGGTGACGCATGAGCTCGAAGCTGCCTGCGGAGGGGCCGGCCGCTGAGCAGGTCGACTCCTTCGCCGCCGTGCTCGCCGCCGTGCGCGGGGGTCGGCTGCGGACCCGCCCCGACCTCGCGCGGCATCTGGGCCTGGGCCGCAACGTCGTGAGCCAGCGGGTGACCCAGCTGATCGACTCGGGCCTGCTCGACGAGGGCAGCCTGGCGCCGTCCACCGGAGGGCGGCCATCGCGCGAGCTGCGGTTTCGCGCCGAGGCAGGCTGCCTGCTCGTCGCCGAGCTGGGCGCCACCGAGCTGCAGGCCGGCCTCAGCGATCTGGACGGGGTGCTGCTGGCCCAGCGCACCGAGGCCTGCGACGTCGCGGGCGGCCCGGAAGCGACGCTGGCCCGGCTCGAGCAGATCTTCAACGAGCTGCTGGCCACCCGGCTGGTCGCGGCGCCGGTGTGGGGCGTCGGCGTCGGGTTGCCCGGGCCGGTCGAGTTCTCCAAGGGCCGCCCGATCGCGCCGCCGATCATGCCCGGCTGGGATGACTACCCGGTGCGTGACCGGCTCTCGGCCACCTATCAGGCGCCGGCCTGGGTCGACAACGACGTCAACGTCATGGCGTTGGGCGAGCTGCGCACCGGGATCGGGCGCAACGAGTTGGAGCTGCTCTACGTCAAGGTGGGCACCGGCATCGGCGCCGGGCTGATCTCCGCCGGGCGCCTGCACCGCGGCGCGCAGGGCGCCGCTGGCGACATCGGCCACGTGTCGGTGCTCGACGACGACAGCGTCCTGTGCCGCTGCGGCAACACCGGCTGCCTGGAGGCCCTGGCCGGCGGGTACGCGCTCAGCCGCGACGGACTGGCGGCCGCCCGGTCTGGCCGCAGCCCGGCGCTGGCCGCCGTGCTGGAGGCCACCGGCACGATCACCGCTCGCGACGTCACGGCCGCCGCCAGCGCCGGCGACCCGGCGAGCCTGGCCCTGCTCACCCGGTCGGGCCGGTTGGTGGGCCGCGTCCTGGCGACGCTGGTGAACTTCTACAACCCGTCGCTCATCGTCCTCGGAGGCCAGGTCAGCTCTGGCGGCGACATCTTCCTCGGTGAGCTGCGGCGGACGGTCTACGGCCGCTCCACCGCCCTGAGCGCGCGCGATCTGCGGATCAAGACCTCGCCGCTCGGGGACCGCGCCGGGCTGCTGGGCGCGGCGTTCCTGGCAGCCGACCAGCTCTTCTCCCCCGAATGCCTGGTCCACTGGATCTCCGCCGGCTCGCCGGCCGGGCGCCCGGACCTGTCGGGCGGCGGCGTCGCGGCCTGAGCCAGCGGTGCGCCTCGGAAGGGGCTGCCCCGCTGAGACGAGCCGGCTCAGACGCGGGGCGCTAACCCTTGCTTCTATCGCTAGCCCTTGCCCGAGTACAGGATCCGCTTGGCGTTCTTGCGGCTCCCCCGCTGCCAGTACGGCCGCTGCCAACTGTCGTCCTCGGTGAGGTAGTCGTGGGCGTCGGTGGCGTTCTGCCGCACTCGCTGAGCCCACCACCGGGCGTAGAAGTGGTCGAACACCCTGTTGTACTCGGTGAAGTAGACATCGGCGACCTCGGTGTCACCGGTGATGATGAGCATGTTCTCGTCGTTGCCCTGCGTCGAGGCGGTGGAGAAGTTCGCCGAGCCGGTGATGGTGGTGGGCGTGTCGGACAGCGGGCCGAGCAGCAGGATCTTGGTGTGCAGGTAGGGAACGTGGCCGTTGAAGCCGGTCAGGTGCTCTGCCGCCCACCCGCTGAGCGAGTCGGGTGTGCCCAGCGCGCCGACGGCCAGCTGCACCATCGGGTCCTTCGACCACACGCGCTGGTGGTTGTCCGGTGCGTTGAGCAGCACGAAGCGCAGCACTCCCGGCGTGTGGGCGTCGGCGAGCTGCGCCTCGAAGTGCTTGTCGTCCAACCCGAAGGGCAGCGTGATGTGGGTGCTCGACGGCGCCGCGGCGAAGCCGGCCGCGTACCAGTCCAGCGGGTCGATGGCGGTGCGCGGGCTGAACAGCGAGTGGATGCCACCGCCCGCCAGCCCGGCTGCGTCGAAGGCGCTGTGCGTGCCGACCCACTCCTTCAGCGCCGGACGGGCCGGATCGGCCGACAGCTGCGTCCAGTAGTCGAGAAAACGCTGCGCGACCTCGGCGTCTCGCACCACGTGCCCGACGTTGGAGTGGCCGAAGATGCCGCCCTGGGTGAGGTTGGTCGACCCGGTCCACACCTGCCTCGGCCTGATCGTGTCATCGCCGCCGGCCCCACGGTCGGCCCGGATGATGAACTTGTTGTGGGCGATCACCGCCCGGGTGCGGGGAATCAGCATCGAGCGGTCGAAGTTCGAGGCCTGCACGGCCGCCTGGATCGCCGCCTCGTTGCGCTGCCCCTGCTCGCCCTTGGCGTGATAGACGATCCGGACGTCGGCGCCCGCGGCGTGCGCCTGCGCGAAGGCAGCCAGCACACTCGGCTCGGTGAGCTCGTAGACGGCGGCCCGGATGGCCAGTGACGCCGACGCGCCGTCAGTGAGGAAGGCGATCAGCGCCTCGTGCAAGCCACGCGAGAGCCACCTCATCGCCTCGGCGCGCTTGTCGGGCGGCAACTGGTCCGGAGGGGCGCCGAACCTGGCGGCGTAGGCCTGGCTGGCCGCCACGCCGCGGTTGAAGTAGACCCCGTGGACGCCCGCGCCCGGGTCGTCAGTGGTGACCTCGACCGTCGCCGTGACCGCCTCCCGGCTGGTCAGCGCCCCGGGCACGCCGTAGCGCGGCACCACCGTGTAGCGGTAACGGTGCGCGGGCTTGGCGGTGTAGTCGCCCCACCACATCGCCTGGATCGGCTGCGCCTCGGTCTGATAGACCGCGGTCAGCGCCGGCGTGGGAATCTGGGACTTGAAGGTCTTGAACCCTGACAGCCAGCGCGAGGTGTGGTCGGTGAGATCCTCGCGGTGCAGCGCGATTCCCAGGCAGCCGTCACGGGCCTGCTCGCTCAGGTCGAAGCCGAAGAAGACCGCGTGGTTGCCGGCGACGGCGTGCGTGGTGAGCCCGCCGTTCTCAACGTGTGCTCGCACCGCGGCCTCCCGCCAGGGTCGGCGCCCGCACCGTGATGGCCGAGCACTGTGTAGGAGGCCAACGCCGGCCAGTTAGTACACCGAGTTTTGATCCACCGAAGATTGATACACCGGGACCAGCGCCGTGCGAAGTCACGGCGGTTCAACCTGCCGCGACCAGCGCGCGCAGCTCTTCGACCCGGGTGTCGGGATCAGACAGATGACCGCCCTCGGTGTGGACGACGGCCCTCGCTCCGGGGACGTGTGCGGCCAGCCAGGCGCCGTGACCGGCGGGGACGAGGACGTCCTGCGCGCCGTAGCGGACGGTGACCGGCACCGCGATCTCCTCAAGGTCAAAGCCCCATCCGGTGACGAACGCCAGGTCGTCGTCGACCCAACCCCAGACCCCGGCGGCGTACGCGGCACGCATGTCTTCTGAGAACACCCGCTGCACGTCAGGGCGGGCAAGCTTCTCCCGGTCGGCGTCGGCAAGCTGCCAGTCATCAGACAGGATCTTCGACGGATCCTTCGCGATCCGGGCCAGGTCCTGCTCCGCCAGCGGCGCGAGCCTGTCGCGCAGGACCTGCTCGCCCTGAAGCGCCCAGCGGAATTCCTCGACGTTCTGCGGGTCCATGCCGGCCCACCAGTCCAAGCCCTCGGCGTCGAAGGGAGCGACGCCGACCCGGCACTCGGCCGCCGTCACCCGGCTTGCGAGCCTGGCGGCCACCGCCAGCGCGTGCGGCCCGCCGCCGGACCCGCCGGTGACCGCGAACCGGTCGAGGCCCAAGGCGTCGGCGATGGCGGCGACATCCTCAGCGCAGTCGACCACCCGTCGCCCGGGCCGGCGCTCGGACACCCCATAGCCCGGCCGGTCATAGGTCAGCACCCGCAGCCCGGCGCGGGCGAGGCCTGCCTCGTCCGGAGGTCGGCCGAACCGCGAGCCCGGAGTGCCATGCAGCCCGAACACAGCAGAGCCGTCCGGGTCTCCCCACTGCGCGACGCCGAGCGCGCGCCCGTCGGAGGCCTTGATCGTCGTCAACCGGTGCGCCATCGAACGGATTCTGCCCGACGGCGCGCCGCTGCGACAGCGTTGAGCCGGCGATCCAGCCTGCAGTGCCGGGCCGGGGCGATGACAGTATCGACAGATGCGCATCGCGACCTGGAACCTCAACTCCGTCAAGGCCCGGCTGCCGCGGCTGCTGTCCTGGCTGGAGCTACGCCAGCCCGACGTCCTGCTGGTCCAGGAGACCAAGGCCACCGAGCAGTCCTGGCCGGCTGCCGAACTGCAGGCGGCGGGTTATGAGTCAGCGCACCTGGGCAGCGGCCGGTGGAACGGGGTGGGCATCCTGTCCAGGGTCGGGCTGGACGATGTGACCCGCGGGCTGGCCGGCCAGCCGTCCTTCGACGGGGCTGTGGAGGACCGCGCGATCGGGGCGACCTGCGCCGGCGTCAGGCTCTGGTCGCTGTACGTCCCTAACGGCAGGACGGTCGGGCACCAGCACTTCGAGTACAAGCTGGAGTTCCTCGACGCTCTGCGCGCCCAGTGCGCGGCGGAGCGGGCCACGCTGGGCGCCGACGCGCCGTACGGGCTGCTCGGTGACTTCAACGTGGCGCCGCTTGACCAGGACGTCTGGGACATCGCGGCCTTCGCCGGGTCCACCCATGTCAGCGCGCCCGAACGCGCCGCGGTCGCCGCCATCCAGCAGGCCGATCCGGGCGCCCCGCTGGTCGACCTGATGCCGCGCGCCTCGATCGACCCCGCCGACATCCGGCCGCCCTACACCTTCTGGGAGATGCGGATGCTCGGGTTCCAGAAGGGCCGCGGGATGCGGATCGACCTCGCGCTGGTCAACGACTCGCTGGCCCAGCGGGTCCAGTCAGCGTGGGTCGACCGGGACGCCCGGCGCGGCGAAGGCCCGTCCGACCACGCGCCGCTGGTGCTCGACCTCACCGACTAGAGGATCAGCCGACTAGAGGATCAGCCGACTAGAGAATCAGCCGACTAGAGAATCAGGGTTCCTAGCCGGCTTCACCAGCCTTCCATCCGGACCTGGCCGAGCCGGCCGTGCAGGTCGCGCATCACGGCCCAGGTCTCGTCGCTGTGACGCACCGAGGCGCCCGGCGGGTTCACCAGGATGGGGGCGTCCACCCCGAGCAGGTTGCGCAACCGGTCGGCCTCTGCCGGGCTGCTGGTGGCGAAGGCGATCGCGGTGGACAGCAACGCGCCGCCACTGGCGAGCTGGCCGATGGTGTCGGCGTTCTCGGCCGACAGCCCGACGGCGGCGTTCTGCTGCCGCGCGGTCCGCACGATCCGGCCCAGCCGCGACGCGAACGGCGCCGGCACGCTGAAGCCGCTCGGCACGTCCACGTGCAGCAGCCGGGGGAAGTCGGCTTTGGAGGCGAGCTGGCCCAGGATCTGCATGGCGGGCAGCGCGGAGGCCAGGCTGTCGCCGGACAGCGCGATGACCGTGACGTAGCCGGGCTCGATCCGCTCATCCGAGGAGCCGGTGAACATCTCGGCCAGCCCGCCGCCGCGGGACAGGCCGGCGACGGTGTCCCACAGCCCGCCCAGGCCGACAGCCCCCTGCACCAGGTCCTCCAGCCGGGGCGCGGCGGTCTGCGACCGGCGCAGGACCCGGACGTTCTTGCCCAGGCCGGCCGCCCGCGAGGTGAGCTGTCCGGACAGGTCGACCAGCACCACGCCGGTGCCCCGGGCCGCGGCGTCCTGCGCCACGCTGAGCACCAGCCGGGCACGCTCGTCGGCCTGGCCCAGCACGGCGAACACCGGGCTCTTGCCGGCTCGCACGGCCGCGTGCGGATCGAAGGACACCCGGTTGCCGTCGAGGGTCACCCCGATCTGGCAGCCTGAGTCATCGCCAAGCTCGTCCACCTCGGGGCGCGGCGTGGCTGAGACGGTCACCGGCTCCTCGGCGGCGGCCTCAACCGGCTCATCCCCTGACGCCGCGGCCTGACCTGAGGCCTGACCCGGCTGCCCAGCCGCGGGCTCGGCGGCGCCTGCAGCCCCCGTGGCTCCCGTGGTGTCTGCCGGACGCGGAATCCGGACCGCGCCGCGAGCGCCCTCCATGAAACCGGCCTCCCAGGCCAGCGCCTGCTCCTGGGTGAGGGAGAACTGATCGGCCGGCAGCAGCTCGGCCGGGATCTCTGCCAGCCGCTGGTCACGCAGCAGCGTCAGCAGCTCCTCGGGCGAGGCCTGGCGCGTCCAGCTCAGGCCGGCCTGCCAGCCTCGCTGGAATTGCTGGCTGATCTGCGGGCCGAACGGGTGGCTACCCCCCTCGGCCGCCTCGACGGCGGCCAGCAGCGCGCGCTGGCACACCTCTGAGATCGGGATCTGGGCCGCCTTCACCCGGCGTTCCAGATCATCGGGCAGGTAGACGTTCGCTCGACCCATGACAACCACCTTCATCGTATGCGCAGGTATGCGCACACCATGCTACCTACGTCGAGGCAGGTGCTATCCCATACCCATCACGGCGTTGACCTCGGCCAGGGTGGCGTCGGCGATCTCGCGGGCCCGGCTAGCGCCACGGCGCAGGATCTCGGCGGCGTCCCCAGGTCCGAACGAGGCGCGCCGAGCCCTGATCGGGGCCAGCAGCTTGTTGACCGAGTCGGTCACCACCCGCTTCAGCTCGGCGGCTCCCCCGGCGCCGACCTGCTCGGCGACCACCGCCGGCGCCACCCCCAGGCAGAGGCCGGCCAGGGTGAGCAGGTTGGCGACCTCGGGCCGGCTCTGCGGGTGATAGCTAATCCGCCGCTCGGAGTCCGTCCGGGCGGCTCGCACCTTGGCCGCCACCTGGTCCGGGCCATCGGACAACGCGATGCCGTTGCCCAGGCTCTTCGACATCTTGCGGCCGTCCAGTCCCAGCAGCGTGCCGACCTCGCCGAGCAACCCTTCGGGCAGAGGGAAAACCGGGCCGTAGCGGTCGTTGAACCGGCGCGCGATGGACCGGGTCAGCTCCAGGTGCGGCAGCTGGTCCTTGCCCACCGGCACCAGTTCCGCCTTGCAGAAAAGGATGTCCGCGGCCTGGTGCACCGGATAGGTCATCATCAACCCGTTGACTTTAGATCGGCCCGCCATCCGGATCTCCTCCTTCACAGTCGGGTTGCGGTCCAGTTCGCCGGTGCTCACCAGTGACAGGAACGGCAGCAGCAGCTGGTTCAGGGCCGGCGCCGCGCTGTGAGCGAAGATCACGCTGTTGTCGGCGTCGATGCCGCAGGCCAGGTAGTCCAGCACCATTGACGTGCGAAGCTGCGCGAGGTTTTCCGGCCGGTCCCGGTCGGTGATGACCTGGTAGTCGGCCACCACCACGAACAGCTCGCATCCCTGCTGCTGCAGCCGGACCCGGTTGGCCAGCGTGCCGAAGTAGTGCCCGAGGTGCAGGCCGCCGGTCGGGCGGTCACCGGTCAGCACCCGGCCCGGCGCCGGCAGCCCGGGCCCCGCCGCGGTGCGGGCAGCCGGCACGGTCGTCGTCGTTGTCATGGTTTCCTCCTTGACAGGAGGGGCGATCCAGCCGGGAGCACAGCAAAAGGGGCCGTCCGGCAGGACGGCCCCTTCGCTGGATTGATCAGGGTGGGTGTGGCGCCGTCCGTTATCCGGACAGCCGCCAGCTGCGTTGGACAGGCGCCAGGCAGCTGGACATGCCCTTACGGTAGCAAGGATCGCGCCACCGCGGCGCCGCTCAGGCGCTCTTGGACGCGGCCTTCCTCGCTGGAGCGGCCTTGCTCGACGCCGCCTTCTTCGCCGGCGCCTTCTTGGCAGGCGGCGCCTTCTTCGCCGGGGCGGACTTCTTGGCCGCGGCCTTCTTCGCCGGCTCCGCCTCGGCCGGCTCGCTTGCCTTGGCCGTGTCGCCGGACTCGGCCGCGCCGTCGGCGGGCACGCCCCGGGCCCGGTCGACGCTGCGCTGCAGCGCGGTGAGCAGGTCCACCACCTCGCTGGTCTTGCCGGCCTTCTCCTTCTTGCCGGTGTCGGGCAGTTGGGCGGACTCGCCGCGCTCGAGCTTGGCGTCGATCAGCTCGACCACCGCCTCGCGGTAGCTGTCGGTGAAGCCCTCGGGCTCGAAGTCGGCGGCCATGCTCTCGACCAGCGAGGCGGCCATCTTCAACTCCTGCGGGCGCAACTCCACCTCGGTGTCGAGCACCGCGAAGTCCGGCTTGCGGATCTCGTCGGGCCACAGCATGGTCTGCAGCAGGATCGCCTTGTCGCGCACCCGCAGCACCGCCAGCGTCTCTTTCTGCCGCAGCGCCACCTTCACGATGGCCATCCGCTCGGTCTCGATCAGCGCCTCGCGCAGCAGGGCGTAGGGCTTGGCGGCCTTGGCGTCCGGCTCGAGGTAGTAGGTCTTGGCGAACAGGATCGGGTCGACCTGGCTGCTCGGCACGAACTCCACCACGTCGATCTCGTGGCTGGTGGCGACCGGCAACTGGTTCAGGTCCTCATCGGTGAGGATCACCAACTGGCCGTCGCTGGTCTCATAGCCCTTGGCGATCGCGTCGAAGGCGACCTCTTCGTTGCACACGCTGCAAGTGCGCTTGTAACGGATCCGGCCGCCGTCCTCGCGGTGCACCTGATGGAACCGGATATCGTTCTCCTCGGTGGCGGCGAACAACCGCACCGGCACGTTCACCAACCCGAAGGACACCGCACCTTTCCAGATGGCTCTCATACCCACTCCTCACGGTGGCGGCGACTCGTCCTCACAGGAAACATGATCTTATGCGACCGATGCTCGCCACACCCGGCCCACAACCCATTGGCGAGGACTGGCAGCACGAAGTCAAGTGGGATGGTATGCGAGTGCTGGCCGATGTCAGCGCAACCGGCCTGCGGTTGTTCTCCCGGACCGGCCGGGACGTGACCGTCAGCTTTCCCGAGCTGGACTCGGTGCTGGCCGGCGTCAAGGACGCCCTGATCGACGGCGAGATCATCGCGCTGCGGGAGGGGACGCCCTCCTTCGCCGCGCTGGCCGAGCGGATGCACGTCGCCGACGAGCGCCGGGCCCGCGAGCTGGCCCAGACGCAGCCGGTGACGGTGATGGCCTTCGACCTGCTGAGGCTCTACGGCGTGGACCTGGCCCAGCGGCCGCTGGCCGAGCGCCGGACCAGCCTGGACCGGCTGAGCCTGCCGGAGCAGACCTGGCGCCGCTCACCGATCTACGCCGACGGCCCGGCGCTGCTGGCGGCCACCCTGGACCAGGGGCTGGAAGGCGTGGTGGCCAAGCGCCGCCGCTCGACCTATCAACCCGGGCGGCGCAGCCCGGACTGGGTCAAGACGGCGCACCGCCTGCACCAGGTGTGCCTGGTCGGCGGCTGGCGGCCCGAGGCCGGCTCTGCCGAGCAGATCGGGGCGCTGCTGCTGGGCGTGCCGGACGGAGCCGGCGGCCTGAGCTTCGCCGGCCGGGTCGGCAGCGGGATCAGCCGGTCCACGGGCCAGGACCTGACACGGTTGCTCGGGCCGCTGCGACTGGCCCAGTCGCCGTTCAGCACCGAGGTGCCCCGGCTGGACGCGGCTGGCGCCACCTGGTGCGAGCCGGCCCTCGTGGTCGAGGTGCGTCACCTCGGCTGGACGCCCGGCGACCGGTTGCGCCAGCCGGTGTTCCGCGGCGTCCGGACCGACCTGACGCCTGCTGAGGTGCGGCGTGAGTCCTGAACCAGACGAGCAGCTGATCCACGTCGACGGCCACCAGTTCAAGCTCAAGCGCCTGGACAAGGTGCTCTATCCCGAGGCAGGCACCACCAAGGCAGAGGTGCTCGACTACTACGCCCGGATCGCGCCGGTGCTGCTGCCCCAGCTGGCAGACCGCCCGGTGACCCGGATCAGGTGGCCCGACGGCACCGACAGCAAGCCGTTCTTCGAGAAGAACACCCCTGCTTACGCGCCGGACTGGCTGCGCACCGTCACGCTCCCCACCCCAGGTTCGTCCCGCAATCGCGAGACCCTGGTCTTTCCGGTGCTGCGACAGACCGCCGACCTGATCTGGATGGTCAACCTCGCCGCCCTGGAGCTGCACGTGCCGCAGTGGACGGTCGGCCCGCGCGGCGCGGTGCGCAACCCGAGCCGGTTGGTGATCGACCTCGACCCCGGTCCGCCGGCCGGATTGGCTGAGTGCGCCGAGGCCGCCCATCTGATCAAGGACCGGCTGGCCGAGGACGGCCTGGCCGCCGTTCCGGTCACCAGCGGCAGCAAGGGGCTGCAGCTCTACGTCCCGCTGGACGGCTCGCAGAGCGCCGATGTCGTCAACGGCTACGCCAAGCGGCTGGCCGAGTCGCTGGCCAAGAGCCACCCGCGGCTGATGGTCTCCAACATGACCAAGGCGTTGCGCGACGGCAAGGTGCTGCTGGACTGGAGCCAGAACAACCCTGCCAAGACGACCATCTGCCCGTACTCGCTGCGCGGCCGGGCCCGGCCCTGGGTGGCCGCGCCACGCACCTGGCAGGAGCTCGCGGCGCCGGGGCTGAGCCAGCTCGACAGCGCCGAGGTGCTTCGCCGGGTCGAGACCGAGGGCGACCTGGCAGCCGGGTTGCTCAGCGGCACGGCACGGCTGCCCGTCTGAGACCGCCTACCCCGGCCGGCCGCTAGCCCTGCCGCTCGGTCGCTCCTTCGGCCGGCCGGTATCCGGCGCAGCGCAGCACCGGCAGCCGCGGATAGCGTGGATAGGCCGCGTCGAGACTGGCCAGCTGGCAGCGCAGGTAACTGGGACCGCGCCGGGTCTGGTTGACCCGGGCATGCCCGCACCCTGCGCACAACCCGGCGATCATGGCTGAAGGCTAACCCGCGGCGGTTAGTTCATCTGTCTAACGATCACGCACTTAGGATGGCCAGGTGCCGTCGACACCCCCCAGTCCGCCGTCCTGGCTTCGCCGGCTCGCCGGTTACTGCATGCGGCACCGGTTCGACCTGTTCGGCGCCTTCGGCGCGGCGCTGGCCGGCGCCCTGGTGCTGGCAGCCGTTCCCCTGATCGTCAAGCACGTCGTGGACATCGTCAGCCAGCCACCTCAGCCGGGCCTGCGACGGCCCTCGGTGGCGCCCTGGGTGGCCCTGCTGGTCGGCGCCGCGCTGCTGCAGTACGCCCTGACCTTCGCGCGCCGCTTCACCGCCGGCAGGCTCTCTCTGGACGTCCAGTACGACCTGCGCGCCGATGTCTTCAAATCGATGCAGCGGCTGGACGGCGCAGCCCAGGACGCCCTGCAGACCGGCCAGGTGGTCAGCCGCTCGATCAGCGACGTCGGCCTGGTCCAGGGATTGCTGTCCTTCTTGCCGGTGCTGACCGGAAACGGCTTGCTGTTTCTGATCTCGCTGGTCGCCATGGTGTGGCTGTCGCCGGTGCTGACCCTGGTGGCGGTGGGGATCGTGCCGGCGCTCTGGCTCATCGCGCGGCTGTCCTCGCGGGATCTGTTTCCGGCCAACTGGGCGGCCCAGCTGCAGGCCGGTGAGCTGGTCGGCCAGGTAGAGGCCGCGGTCACCGGCGTCCGGGTGGTCAAGGGCTTCGGCCAGGAGCACCGCGAGGTGCTCGAGCTCAGCAGCCGGGCCAGGACCCTGTTCGCGCAGCGGATGCGGGTGGTCCGGCTGCAAGCCAAGTACTCCACGGCGCTGACCGCCGTGCCGGCGCTGGGTCAGGTCGGGGTGCTGCTGGTCGGCGGCTGGCTGGCGCTGCACGGCCGGATCACCCTGGGCACCTTTCTGGCGTTCTCCACCTACCTCGGCCAGATGGTCGGCCCGGTGCGGGGCATGAGCGCGCTGCTGACCATCGGCCAGCAGGCCCGGGCCGGCGTGCAGCGGGTCCTGGAGGTGATCGACTCCTCCCCCGAAGTGCGCGACCCGGCCGAGCCCCTGCCGCTGCCGGACGGCCCGCTCGGCCTGCGGTTCACCGGCGTCGAGTTCGGCTACACCCGTTCCAGCCCGGTGCTGCGCGGCCTGGACCTGAGCGTCGAGCCGGGTGAGACCGTCGCGATCGTCGGCGGCGCCGGATCGGGCAAGTCCACTCTGGCGATGCTGGTCCCCCGCTTCTACGACGCGCACTCCGGATCGCTGAGCGTCGGCGGCGTCGACGTGCGCCAGGTCCGGCTGGCCGAGCTGCGCGCCACTATCGGGATGGTCTTCGAGGACAGCTTCCTGTTCTCCGACACGATCGCGGCCAACATCGCCTATGGCCGCCCGGACGCCAGCCCGGAGCGGATCGTCGCCGCGGCCGAGGCCGCCGAGGCCGCCGGCTTCATCGCCGACCTGCCGCAGGGTTATGACACCGTGGTCGGCGAGCGCGGTCTGACGCTGTCCGGGGGGCAGCGCCAACGCATCGCGCTGGCCCGAGCGCTGCTCACCGACCCGCGGATCATGCTGCTCGACGACGCGACCAGCGCGGTCGACCCCCGGGTGGAGGCCGAGATCCTGGCCACCCTGCGCCAGCTGATCCAGGGCCGCACCACGCTGCTGATCGCGCACCGCCGCTCGACGCTCGCACTGGCTGATCGGATAGCGGTGCTCGAGCACGGCCGGGTCGCTGACATCGGCAGCTTCGATGAGCTGATGCGGCGATCGGCGCTGTTCCGGTTGCTGCTGGGCGGCCCCGGCGAGGACGCTGAGGGCATCGACGCCGGTGAGCTGACCCGCGCCGAGCCGGTCGCCTCCGAGGTCGTCGACGGGGTGAGCACCGCGCTGTGGCAGCCGCCGGTCGAGCCCGACCCGGTGGAGGTGGCCACGAGCCAGGTGCGCCGGGCCGCCCAGACCGGGCCGATGGGCGCCGGCCGCGGACTGTTCGACGCCGTCCCGGCCACCGATGACCTGCTGGCCAAGGTCGCCGCATTGCCCCCGGCCACTGACGATCCGGGCATCGACGAGTCCGCGGCCCAGGCCGCCGATCCCCAGTTCACCCTGCGCAGGCTGCTGGCGCCGTTGCGGCTGGCCTTCGCCCTCGGCATCGGCTTGATCGGGCTGGACGCGGTGTTGCAGCTGACCCTGCCGTCCCTGATCCGCACCGGCATCGACCGTGGCGTCGCCGAGCGGCATTCAGAGGTGCTGTTTATCGTCTCGGCGATCGCCTTCGGGGTGCTGTTGGTCGACTGGGCGGTCGCCGCGGCCGGCCAGCGGGTGACCGGGCGCACCGGCGAGCGGCTGCTCTACACCTTGCGGGTCAAGGCGTTCGCGCACCTGCAACGGCTCAGCTTGGACTACTACGAGCGCGAGCTGGGCGGAAGGATCATGACCAGGATGACGACCGACGTGGACGCGTTGTCGAACTTCCTGCAGACCGGCCTGGCCTCGGCGCTGATCAGCCTGCTGACCCTGATCGGCGTGCTGGTCGCGCTGCTGCTGCTCGACGCCGAGCTCGCGTTGGTGCTGGTGGTCGTGCTGCCGGTCCTGATCGCGGCCACCCTGGTGTTCCGGCGGCTGTCCGCGCCTGCCTACCTCGAGGCCCGTGAGCGGGTCAGCACGGTCAACGCCCAGTTCCAGGAGAACGTGGCCGGCGTCCGGGTGGCGCAGGTGTTCAGCCGCGAGAAGCACAACGCCCAGGCGTTCCTGGGAGCCGCACGGAGCTACCGCGACTCCCGGTTGCGGGCTCAGCGCTACATCGCGGCCTACTTTCCGTTCGTGCAGCTGCTCGCCGACCTCTCCGGCGCGGCGGTGCTGGCCTTCGGCGCGCACCGGCTGGCCCAGGGCAACCTCTCGGTCGGCTCGCTGATCGCCTTCTTCCTGTACCTGGACGCCTTCTTCGGACCGGTCCAGCAGCTGTCTCAGGTCTTCGACGGCTACCAGCAGGCCTCGGTCGGGCTGTCCCGGCTCAAGGACCTGCTGCGCACGCCGACGGGCACGCCGCAACGGCCCGGCGCGCTGCCGGTGCCGGCACTGCGCGGCGAGATCACCCTGACCGATGTCTGCTTCGCTTACTCCTCGGCGGCCAAGCCGGCCGTCAGCGGCATCGACCTGCGCATCCCGGCCGGGCAGTCGGTGGCACTGGTCGGTCAGACCGGCGCAGGAAAATCCACCCTGGTCAAGCTGATCGCCAGGTTCTACGACCCGACCGCGGGCGCGGTCGAGGTGGACGGGCGGGATCTGCGTGAGCTGGAACTCCCCGGCTACCGCCAGCGTCTGGGCATCGTCCCGCAGGAGGCCTACCTCTCGCCGGGGACGATCCGCGACGCGATCGCCTACGGCAGGCCGCAGGCCACCGACGCCGAGGTGGAGCGGGCCGCCAAGGCGGTCGGAGCGCATCAGATGGTGGCGCGCTTGAGCGGCGGTTACCTGCACCAGGTGGGCGAGCGGGGCCGCAACCTGTCGGCCGGCCAGCGGCAGTTGATCGCGCTGGCCCGCGCTGAGCTCGTCGACCCCGACATCCTGTTGCTCGATGAGGCCACCGCGGCGCTCGACCTGGCAAGCGAGGCGCTGGTGACCGAGGCGACCCAGCGGCTCAGCCGGCACCGGACGACGGTCACCGTCGCGCACCGGCTGACCACCGCGGCGCGCGCGGACCGGATCGTGGTGCTCCACGACGGCCGGATCATCGAGGACGGCAGCCATCAGCGGCTGCTGGCCGCCGGCGGCAGCTACGCCCGGCTCTGGCGTTCCTACTCCGGCGGCTCAGCGCTCGACGGCTCTGCTGAGGTGACCGGGCCCGTGCCGGCCCAGGGCGCGGTCATCGACTAGCGCCCCGCTCACCCTAGGACGCGGGTCATCTACTAGCGCCCGCTCACCGTGCTGGTGATCGGGAGGACCGACCTCCGCCGGCCCGATATCGCCGACCGGCCTCACCAACCGGACTGCAGCGGCCGGCCCTCGGCGTAACCGGCGCTGCTCTGGACTCCGACGATCGCCCGCTGCGTGAACTCGGCGATCGTCCGGGCGCCGGCGTAGGTGAAGGAGGACCGGACACCGGCGATGATCGCGTCGATCAGGTCCTCGGCGCCAGGCCGCGCCGGGTCCAGGTACCGCCGTCCGGTGGAGATCCCCTCCTCGAACAAGGCCTTGCGGGCTCGGTCGAACGCCGACTCGGCCGAGGTGCGGCTGGCGACCGCCCGGGCCGAGGCCATCCCGAAGCTGTCCTTGTACGCGCGGCCGTCCGCGGCCACTTTCAAATCACCCGGAGACTCATAGGTGCCGGCGAACCACGAGCCGATCATCACCGACGAGGCGCCGGCAGCCAGGGCCAGCGCGACGTCGCGCGGGTGCCGCACACCGCCGTCGGCCCAGACGTGCTTGCCGAGGGCGCGGGCGGCCTCGGCGCATTCGAGCACGGCCGAGAACTGCGGGCGTCCGACGCCGGTCATCATCCGGGTGGTGCACATGGCGCCCGGACCGACCCCGACCTTGACGATGTCCGCGCCGGCCTCGATCAGGTCCACGACCCCGGTGGCCGACACCACGTTGCCGGCCACCACCGGCACGCCCGGATCGATCGAGCGGACGGCGGCCAGCGCCTCGATCATCCGATGCTGGTGCCCGTGCGCGGTGTCCATCACCAGCAGGTCGACGCCGGTGGCCAGCAGCCGCTCGGCCTTGGCTCGGACATCGCCGTTGACACCCAGCGCCGCGCCGATCCGCAACCGGCCGGCGGCATCGACCGCCGGGTCGTACATCGTCGAGCGCAACGCCGACGTCCGGGTCAGCACCCCGACCAGCAGGCCGTCGGAGTCCACCACTGGCGCCAGCCTGCGGTGTTCGTCGGCCAGCAGGTCGAACGCCTCGCGAGCGCCGGTCTTGGCGGGCAGCGTCAGCAGCCGGCTCGACATCACTTCTGACAGCTGAGCGAACCGGTCGACCCCGGCGCAGTCCCGTTCGGTGACCACTCCGACCGGGCGTCCCTGGCTCACCACCACCAGGGCGCCGTGCGCGCGCTTGGGCAGCAACGCCAAGGCGTCGGACACCGTGTCGGTCGGCGCGAGCGTGAGCGCCGTCTCGTGCACCAGGTCACGCTGCTTGACCCAGCTGACCACCTCGGCGACCACATCGACCGGGATGTCCTGTGGCAGCACGGTGATCCCGCCACGCCGGGCGACCGTCTCGGCCATCCGCCGGCCGGCCACCGCCGTCATATTGGCGATCACCAGGGGAATGGTCGCGCCGCTGCCGTCGTGGGTGGACAGATCCACGTCGAAGCGAGAGGCGACGTCGGAGGACCGCGGGACCATGAAAACGTCCTCGTAGGTCAGGTCATGAGACGGCCGCAGGCCGTTGAGGAACTCCACGTTTGCAACAGTCTAGTCGCCACGCCCCCGCCCGGACGCCGCCTCAGCACCGGGGCGGCGGATATTTGGCAAGTGGCACTGGCAGCGCTACGTACTGTGGAGTGGTGAGCATCGCGGTCTTCGACATCGACGGCGTGGTGGCCGACGTCCGGCACCGCCTGCACCTGCTGGAACGCCGGCCCAAGGACTGGCCGGGGTTCTTCGCCGCGGCGGCCGATGACCCGGGTCTGGAGGAAGGCATCGACCGGGCGCTGGCCGCTGCCGCCGAGCACGAGCTCGTCTGGCTCACCGGACGGCCGAACTCGCTGCGAGCGGTGACCCGAAGCTGGCTGGCCGATCGCGGCCTGCCGGTGACCGAACTGATCATGCGTAGTCAGCGGGACTCCCGCCCGGCGCCGGTGCTCAAGGTCGACGAGCTGAACAAGCTCCGTCCCCGACAGGTGGAGCTGTTCGTCGACGACGACGTACGAGTCATCGCGGCGGCCGAGGAGGCGGGCTTTCCAGCGGTGCTGGCGGATTGGATGGCCTCTTCGCCGGTCCTGTCCGAAGCTCAGGATCAGGCCGGCCGCACATAGCCGACTAACTCGCGTAATTGAGGAAAAACCGAGGTTCTTTTGCGCGAACCGAGACAAACCCCACGTAGGTTTCGCGTTAAGATTGCAATTCGGGCACGACCTCCGGAACATCGAGGGAATAAACCTGTAATCGCTCTCGGAATCGACCAACATAGGTGTGGGCTACGACACGATCTGCTAAAAACCACATAGACACTCACGACGCTAGGACGCAGGGATTATGAGTCACTTCGAGAACTTGCCGGAGCCGGACCGCGAGGTCACCTCCACCCACCCGGTGACCCGCGGAGCATGCGTGCACGAGCCACGCTGCCCCGACGCTCACGGCTCTGACCGGGACGCCGCGCACGTGATCGCCTGCCACCCGGAGCAAGGCTGGAGCCTGCTCTGCAACGGCATCGTCCTCTTCGACGACTCCGGCGAGATCCTGCCCGACGGTCATTGCGTGCATGCCCGCCGCGCCGAGCTGACCGCGGCCGCGCTGCACCGGGTGGCCTGACCCGAACTTATGCAACCGCGCGGCCAAGCCGGCGCGGCGCCGCTACCTGACCCCCTCCTGCCCACCGGCCTTTGGCCGGTGGGCAGCCGCATGCCCGGACACGGCTGGAGACCGGGGCTGCTCGGACTGGCCGGCGACCGGCGGCCGCCCGGACACGGCTGGAGACCGGGCGGCCGACCTCAGCGAGGCGGACGGCCCGGCCCTGACTGAGCGGCCAAGCCGTGCCGCTCTCAAGCTGTCTGCGAAACAGCAGCCCTCGTCTCAGGCGTAGTCGGCCACCGGCGGGCAGGAGCAGACCAGGTTGCGGTCGCCGTAGGCGCCATCGATCCGGCGCACCGGCGGCCAGTACTTCGACGCCGGGTCCACCCCGGCCGGGTACACCGCCTGCTCGCGGCTGTACGGGTGGTTCCACTCCTGCGTCAGGGATCGCGCGGTGTGCGGGGCGTTGCGCAGCGGATTGTCCTGGGCAGACCAGTCCCCGGCCCGCAACTGCTCGATCTCGGCCCGGATAGCGATCATCGCCTCGATGAACCGGTCGATCTCACCGAGGTCCTCGCTCTCGGTGGGCTCCACCATCAGGGTGCCGGCCACCGGGAACGACATCGTCGGCGCGTGGAAGCCGTAGTCGATCAGCCGCTTGGCGACGTC
Source organism: Jatrophihabitans sp. (assembly GCA_036399055.1). Lineage (NCBI taxonomy): Bacteria > Bacillati > Actinomycetota > Actinomycetes > Jatrophihabitantales > Jatrophihabitantaceae > Jatrophihabitans > Jatrophihabitans sp. The sequence goes on along the minus strand of DASWNX010000032.1, from coordinate 16,188 downwards.
GTCGACCGTCACGCCGGTCTCCTTGGTGATCTGGCGCAGATCCAGGATGCACTCGTGCGCGACCAGGCCGCGGTCGCCGGTGTAGAGCACCGGGTAGTGCTCGTTCAACCGGGCCGCGATGTAGTTGGCGGACAGGATCGCGGTGGCGGTGGCGGCGACCAGGCCGTCCGGGCCCATCAGCCGCAGGTAGGCCCAGGTGATCGGCAGGATCGCCGCCGATCCCCACGGGGCGCCCGAGATCGCCCCGGGCCCGGTGTCGGGCCCGGCCAGCGGCTGCAGCGGGTGGTTGGGCAGGAACGGGGCAAGGTGCTCGCGCACCGCGACCGGCCCCACCCCGGGTCCGCCGCCGCCGTGCGGGATGCAGAAGGTCTTGTGCAGGTTCAGGTGCGAGACGTCGGCCCCGAACTTGCCCGGACGCGCCAGGCCGACCATCGCGTTGAGGTTCGCGCCGTCGACGTAGACCTGGCCGCCGGCGGCGTGCACCAGCTCGCAGACCTCGCCGATGTGGTCCTCGAACACGCCGTGGGTGGACGGATAGGTCAGCATGATCGCCGCCAGCTTCTCGGCGTGCAGGTCGATCTTGGCCTTCAGGTCATCGAGGTCGACCGCCCCCTCGGCGCCGCTGGTGGCCACCACCACCACCTTCATGCCCGCCAGCACCGCCGAAGCGGCGTTGGTGCCGTGCGCGCTGGCCGGGATCAGGCAGACGGTCCGGCCCTGATCGCCCCGGCTCTGATGGTAGGAGTGGATGGCCAGCAGCCCCGCGAACTCACCCTGCGCGCCGGCGTTGGGCTGCAGCGACACCGCGTCGTAGCCGGTGATCTCGGCCAGCCAGTTCTGCAGGTCCGCGATCAGCGCGGCGTAGCCGTCGAACTGGCCCTGCGGGGCGAAGGGGTGGATGTCGGCGAAGCCGGGATTGGTGACCGGCTCCATCTCGGTGGTGCCGTTGAGCTTCATGGTGCAGGAGCCCAGCGGGATCATCCCCCGGTCCAGCGCGTAGTCGCGGTCTGCCAACCGGCGCAGGTAGCGCAGCATCGCGGTCTCGGAGTGGTAGGAGTTGAAGACCGGGTGGCTCAGGTAGTCCGACTCGCGCCGCAGCTGCGCGGGCAGCGCCACGGGCGCGCTCGCAGGCAGCTCCGCGCTCACCCCGAAGGCCGCCAGCACCTCGGCGAGCACCGCGTCGGTGGTGGCCTCGTCACAGGCGATCCCGAGGTGGTCGGCGTCGATCAGCCGAAGGTTGACACCACGCTCGTCGGCGGCTGCCAGCACCTCGGCAGCGCGGCCGGGCACCCGCACCGTCACCGTGTCGAAGTACGCCTCGGTCAGCACCTCGACCCCGCCGGCTCGCAGTCCGGCAGCCAGCCGGCCGGCTCGGGCGTGCACGTTGGCGGCGATCGCGCGCAGCCCGTGCGGGCCGTGGTAGACCGCGTACATCGACGCCATCACCGCCAGCAGCACCTGGGCGGTGCAGATGTTGGAAGTCGCCTTCTCGCGGCGGATGTGCTGCTCGCGGGTCTGCAACGCCAGCCGGTAGGCGGGCCGGCCATCGGCGTCCACCGAGGCGCCGACCAACCGGCCGGGCAGCTGGCGCTCCAGGCCGGCCCGGATCGAGAGGTAGCCGGCGTGCGGGCCGCCGAAGCCCAGCGGCACCCCGAACCGCTGCGAGGTGCCGACCGCGATGTCGGCGCCGAGCTCGCCGGGCGAGACGAGCAACGTCAGGGCCAGCAGGTCAGCCGCCACCGCGACGAGAGCGCCGGCCTGGTGACCGGCCTCGATCAGCTCGCGAAGGTCACGCACCTGACCTGAGGCGCCCGGGTACTGCAGCAGCATCCCGAACACCGAGCCGTCGGTCAGCTCGGCCGGCGCTCCCTCGGCGCCCAGATCGGCGACCAGCACCCGCAGCCCGAGCGCGCGCGCGCGGGTCCGGACCACGTCGACGGTCTGGGGCAACGCGTCGGCGTCGATCAGGAAGACATCGGCGCCCTTCTTGGCCGCGGCCGAGGTCCGGTGCGCCAGGGCCATCGCCTCGGCGGCGGCCGTCGACTCGTCCAGCAACGACGCGCCGGCGGTCGGCAGGCCGGTCAGGTCCTCGACCATCGTCTGGAAGTTCAGCAACGCCTCCAGCCGGCCCTGGCTGATCTCGGGCTGGTAGGGCGTGTAGGCGGTGTACCAGGCCGGGCTCTCCAGCACGTTGCGGCGGATCACCGGCGGTGTGACGGTGTCGTAGTACCCCAGGCCGATCATCGAGGCCCGGGGGGTGTTGCGTGCGGCCAGCGCCCGCAGCTCGGCGGCCACCTCGGCCTCGGAGCTGGCCGGCGGCAGCGCCAGCTCGAGCTTGGACCGGATGCTGGACGGGACCGCCGCGTTGAGCAGCTCGTCCAGGTTGGCGAATCCGAGGGCCTTGAGCATGACGGCCTGATCGGCGGGCTCGGTCACGCCGATGTGCCGCGCGGAGAACGGGGTCAGGGAGGGAATGGCGGAGTTGTCCATGATGGCGCTCCAACTTCAGACAGGGCTGAAGTAGCCCGGCCGATGGGTCGGACTACTCCCCCTCTGTCGGGCTGGGCGCCCTTCAGAGCTACCTGCACGCACGGTCCTGCAGCCTGAGAGGTTAGCGGGGAAATTGCCCCTTCGGCGCCGACCAGAACTGGCTGGACGGACTCTCCCGTACGCGTGTCGCGGTACTGGCAAGGCTACCAGCCCGTCGGCCCGAACGTCCTAGGCCGAGGCGGTGCGGCGCTGCCTGCGCCGGGTCAGCTCGTCAGCGGCTTCGGTGCTCACCACGCCGTCGGTGCGCTCGGACGGCAGCGTCGCCAGTGATCCCGCGAGCTCTCGCAAGGCGCCGCTGACGGCGATGCCGAACACGCCCTGCCCACCTCGCAGCAAGTCGACCACCTCTTCGGAGGAGGTGCACTCATAGACCGTGGTGCCGTCGGAGAGCAGGGTGATCCGGGCCAGGTCGTCCACGCCGCGCTCGCGCAGCGTGTCGACCGCGAGCCGGATGTTCTGCAGCGAGACGCCGGTGTCCAGCAGCCGCTTGACGACCTTGAGGACGAGGATGTCCTTGAACGAGTACAACCGTTGGCTGCCTGACCCGGCCGCCGAGCGGACCGAGGGCACCACCAACTCGGTGCGGGCCCAGTAGTCCAACTGCCGGTAGGTGATGCCGGCGGCGGCGCAGGCGGTGGGGCCGCGGTATCCGACCGAGTCGTCGGAGCCGATGCTCGGCTGGGAGAACAGCTCGCCCTGCTCCGGCGTATGGTCCAGCACGTCGATCTCCTACCTGCTGCGCGCATCGCTGCGGTCCCCTGAACCGCCTCCGATTCTGGTGAACCAGGCGCGGCGCCCACTCGAATTGCACCGTGGGTATTTACCGACGGTATGCCGCGGTGGCTGCACGGGTCAATGCGGCTCGCCGGATCGCACCGAAAAAGTAACCGTCGAGTTCAGGTGCAGACTTTTCCGGAACAGGAAGGTCAGCTGCTTCCAGGCTGGGGCTCGTCACCCTCGGAGCCGGCGAAGTCGTCTGCGGAGATGGTGTCCAGGAACTCCCGGAACCGCTCGACCTCGTCCTCGTCCTCCTCCGGGATGGAGATGCCGGCGGTGGCCAGCACGCTCTCGTCGCCGACGATCGGAGTCTCGGTGCGCAGCGCCAGGGCGATCGCGTCCGAAGGCCGGGCGCTGACCGTGGTGCCGTCGGCGAACTGCAGCTCGGCGTAGAAGACGTCGTCGCGAAGCTCGGTGATCGAGACCTGCTTGAGCTCCCCGCCCAGCGCGCCGATCACGTCTCGGAGCAGGTCGTGTGTCATCGGGCGGGGGGTCTGGACGCCCTGCTGCTCGAAGGCGATGGCCGATGCCTCCACCGCGCCGATCCAGATCGGCAGGTAACGCGCTCCGTCTGACTCCTTGAGTAGGACGACCGGCTGGTTAGCGGGCAACTCGACCCGCACGCCGACAACCTGCAACGGATGCAGAGTCATCTGGCAGTCCTCCTCTGTTGTGAGACGTAACCCTTTCGAGCCTAGCCGGTTCCTCGCTCAGCCGACGATCTCACGTAGCCCAATCTGCACCAGAGCCGCGTGCAGGCGCACCGACAGCGCGGCCAGCTCCCGCACCGTCTCTTCGGCGCGGGCCCGGCCCTCGCCGCTGCGCTGCTTGGCCATCGGGCCCGCGACCTGGCCGAACAGCCCGACTTCACGGTCAGCGGCGGACTTGAAGCCGCGCAGGTGCCGGCCCTCGATGCCAAACCTGGCCATCTCCGCGACGACCCGGGCGATCGCCAGCGCGTCGTCGTCGTAGTAGCCGCCGGCCCGTTGGCTGATCAGGCCGTACTGCTCCAGCTCCGAAAGCTGGGCCGGCCGCAGCCCAGCGGTGTTGAGCAGCTCCTCGCGGCTCAACCGCATCGCGGCGGCCGAGGACCGGAAGTGCTCCGGGGTCGGGGCGTTGTCGACGATGGCGGGGTGGGCCGCGCGCGGCACCGCGTTGGTCAGCACCGGACCGTGTCCGTGCCCCCGGTCGATCGCCTCGAGCTGATCCTTGATGACGCGCAGCGGCAGGTAGTGGTCTCGTTGCTGGCTGAGCACGTACTTCAGCCTGGCGACGTCGGAGCCGGAGAACTTGCGGTAACCGGAGGGGGTGCGGTCCGGCTGCACCAACCCCTGATCCTCCAGGAACCGGATCTTGGAGATCGTGACGTCGGGAAAGTCGACGCGCAGCTGGGCCAGCACCTCGCCGATCGACAGAGTCCCCCTGGCGGGCAGGCTGGCGGCGTTCACGAACCGGCTCCGCCTCGGGTCAGCGTGGTCAGGTACACCAGGCGGAACTTGCCGATCTGCACCTCGTCACCGCCGGCCAGGGTCACCGAGTCGATCCGCTCCCGGTTGACGTAGGTGCCGTTGAGGCTTCCCACGTCATGGACGGCGAAGCCGGAGCCGTCCCGCCGGAACTCCACGTGCCGGCGCGAGACCGTGACGTCGTCGAGGAAGATGTCGCTGTCTGGATGGCGTCCGGCTGTGGTGACGTCTTGATCGAGCAGAAAACGGCTGCCCGCGTTCGGACCCCGCTTGACCACCAGCAGCGCCGAGCCGGGGGCCAGCGCGTCGATGGCGCGCTGATGGACCTCGGGAGAGAACTCGTCGGTGTCAGGCCCGCCGACGGGGGCCAGCCCGGAGGACAGGATCGAGGTCACGTCCGGACCGCTCGGCCGGCCGCCGGCCGGCTGGTTGGCGCCGGCCAACGGCGCTCCACACTGCGCGCAGTACCGGCTTTCAGCTGAGTTCTCGGTGCCACATGCGGTGCAGAACACGCTGGAAACGCCCTTTCTTCTTCAATGCCTGACGAGCGAGGCCGCAGATCGGGCAACGGTGCGCGCCTTGTCGATCGCCGGTGTCGCCGAGCCTAGTTCGCCATGCGCTAAAGGGTCAACGCGAGGTGGAGGTTCACTCGGACGTGGCCTGACCGTAGGCCTCTGCGTCCAGCAGCGAATCGAGCACGGCGATGTCGGCGACCTCGATCTCGGCGATCCAACCGGCGCCGTAGGGATCGGAGTTCACCAGGTCGGGCTGGGAGTCCAGCGCCTCGTTGCGGGCCACCACCGAGCCGCTGACCGGAGCGTAGAGATCGGAGACGCTCTTGGTGGACTCCACCTCACCGAAGGTGTCCCCGGACTCCACCGTGGAATCCAGGCCATGCACCGACACGAAGACGATGTCGCCGAGGGAGTTCTGCGCGAAGTCGGTCACGCCGACCCGGACGATGTTGCCCTCGGTCACCTTCGCCCACTCGTGGTCGCTGGTGTAGCGCAGGTCGGGTGGAATCTCTGCCATGTCCGGGTCACCTCGTCGCTGAGAAAGGGGCGAAAAAAACTGCCTCGGTGCTGACGCTGATGCCGGCCTGCGCCACGCACACGGTGCGCCGCGACCTTACCGGGTCGGCGCGGGGAGATCACTTACCGGTCGGAGTGGCGTACTTGGGAGCCGGAATGGCCCGGGTGACGGTGATGCTGACCAGCGCCTGCTCGGCGACGGCGATCTCGCCGCCGGCGGCGTGCACGGTGTTCACGACGCCACCCAGGATGTTCAGGGCGGTGTTCATGGTCTTGGGCTCTCCGATCGCCAGCACCTCATACGGCTCCTGCAGGGCGGTCCCGTCCAGGGACACCCCCGAACCTGAGTCGATGAAGGCGCTGGAGGCGCCGATCCGGACCGGGCCGAACTGGATCACCTCGGCGCCGGCGCCGCGCAACTCCTCGACGACGTCGAGCAGTTGCTCGGCTCGCAGCGCGTGCTGCGGGTCGGTGATGCGCACTCGGATTCCCGGCCCGTGCGCGGGTGCGGACCCGGTCAGCACGGCCAGCGCGTCAGCCTGGCGCTGAGCCTCCCGGCGCGCCTCGGCGTTGTCGCTGCCGCTGTCGGACAGCCGTTGCTTCGCGGTCTGCAGGTCGACGATCTGGTCCTGCAGCCGGTCGATGCGGCTGTTCTGGTCGTCCAGGATCCGGACCAGGTCGGCCTCACGCGCGCCGGCCAGCGCGTCGGTCTGGGAATTGGACCGGAACTGCACGGCCAGCGCGAAGCCGAGAATCGCCAGCAGGGCGCCGATCAGGGCGGTGGCGCCGCGATTGCGGCTCCACAGCGGCGGCGGCCTGCGGGGGCCGGCGACCGGTGCGGCGGTCGGGTCGGGAACGGTGGGCTCTGCCATCTCAGGCTCGCAGGTCTCAGGCTCGGAACAGGTGTCGTCGGATGGCCGCGGCGTTGCCGAAGATCCGGATGCCCAGCACCACCACCACCGCGGTGGAAAGCTGGCCGCCGACTCCGAGCTTGTCGCCCATGAACACGATCAGCGCGGCCACCAGGACGTTGGAGACGAAGGACACCACGAACACCTTGGCCACGAAGATGCCGTCCAGCCTGGCCCGGATGCCGCCGAAGACCGCGTCCAGCGCGGCCACCACGGCGATCGGGAGGTAGGGCTCCAGCCACAGCGGCACGGTCGGGCGGAACACCAGCCCCAGCACCACGCCGATGACCAGGGCGATCGCGGCAATCATCGAGGAGACTCCGTGCTGGAAGGCGGCTGGGTGCTGGAAGGCGGCTGGGTGCTGGAAGGGGACGGGACGGCGCTGGCGCCGGAGGCCCCGGCCCCCAGACTCGCATAGTTCGGCTGGCTCACCGTGACCGACTCCAGCCGCAGGCTGGACTTGCCGGCGAACTCGAACCTGATGCCGTCCACCGCCGCCATCGTCTTGAGCTGCCGGGCGATGCCGGAGTCGGCGAAGTCGACCAGCAGGCCATTGCGGTCACCGATCGCCTCGATCGCATACGGCGGGCTGAGCGGCTGGAAGTCCACCAGCACCGACTCCCCCGCGAACCGGATGAACGAGGTGGAGGTCAGCCGCAGGCCGTTCACCGCCACGGCCTCGGCGCCGCCCGACCACAGCTGGTTGACCACCGCCCGGATGTCACGATCGTGCAGCACCGCGGCCTGGCTCGGTCCGGCGGCCCCCGGCCGCCCGCTGGCTGCCGTGGTCGGCGCCGCCGGCTCGGCCAGCTCGATCCGCACCCCGGGACCGGTCACGGCCAGGGCCCCCGAGGCAAGCTCCAGCCGCTTCAGCTCATCGCCGTTGCCGGGCAGCTGCGCGTTGCGCAGGCCGGCCACCTCGTCGGCCAGCGCCTTGGCCCGGGCGTCCAGGGAGTCACCGGCCACCTGGAGCCGCTCTATCCGGGTGATCAGGTCCTTGCGGGCCTCCTCGCGGGCAGGGGCGGACCGGTGCTGCAGCTGATAGGACATCGCCAGCAGCAGGCCGACCGCGAGGCAGGTCACCCACAGCAGTGGGCCGTCCCACCAGCGGCGCGGCCCTGGCGGCGCCTCGGTCCAGGCGAGCCGGTAACCGGGATCCAGCGGGTTGTTGAGAAGGTCGTCGAGCATCGCGCTGGACCGGCTCGCCGGTGCGGCGCCCGGCTGGTTCGCTCCGGCCACTCAGACCGCCGCCTGCCCGGTGATCACTCGGCGGAATTGGATCAGGTAGAGCCCGCCGGCCCATAGGTAGAGCCCGGCGCCCCAGATCGTGAAGGCCCAGGCGATCGGTTTGGCCACGGCGCCGAGGGCGCCGGGCTGCGAGCCGATCAGCAACAGCGGAAAGGCGTAGAGCAGGTTGAAGGTGGCGGCCTTGCCCAGGTAGTGCACCGGCAACCCGGTCAGCCCGCGGCGGCGCAGGGCCGGCAGGGTGCACGCCAGCACCAGGTCCCGGCCGATGATCGCCACCGCCAGCCAGAGCGGGATGACATGCCGCAGCACCAGCCCCACCAGGGTGGCCAGGATGTAGAGCCGGTCGGCCACCGGATCCAGCAGCGCCCCGAGCCGCGACATCTGATTGAGCTTGCGCGCCAGTGCCCCGTCTGCCCAGTCAGTGACTCCGCTGAGCATCAGAACCGCCAACGCCCACCCGTCGGCATGGGGGCCGAGCAGCAACCACAGGAACAGCGGCACCCCGAGCAACCTGGAGAAGCTGAGAAGGTTGGGCAGGGTGAACACCGTCGGCCCTGACGCGGCCGAGGGCGCCACCGCCGAGGGCTGCGAACTCACGAGTTCTGGCCTCCCGCCGAACCTCACTCCAACCGACCACCGCCAGCAGGCGATCGCCGACGACATCGTCGGAAAAGACACCGTCTCGCGCAAGGCGATGTCGGGCTGACAGGATTTGAACCTGCGACCCCCTGACCCCCAGTCAGGTGCGCTACCAAGCTGCGCTACAGCCCGCTCCGCTCAGCGTTGTCACACCTCTGAGCGAACCGCCGCAACTTTAGCGCACCCAGCCGGCCGGTCCTGCCAGCGCGGGCGGCTCAGCTGCGCTGTTGACGTTCGCGGACCCGTACCGAGATCTCGATCGGGCTGCCTTGGAAGTCGAAATCCTCCCGGAGCTTGCGCTCGAGGAAACGCCGGTAGCCGGCCTCCAGGAAGCCGGTGGTGAACAGCACGAACCGGGGCGGTCGAGTGTCTGCCTGGGTCGCGAACAGCACCCGGGGGTGCTTTCCGCCGCGACCGGGAGGCGGGGTCGCGTTCACCACTTCGGTCAGCCAGCTGTTGAGCCGGCCGGTGGGGATCCGGCGGTCCCAGGACGCCAGCGACAGGCGCAGCGCGCCGGACAGCTTTTCCACCGCGCGGCCGGTCTTGGCCGAGACGTTCACCCGAGGCGCCCACTGCACCCGCTGCAGCTCCCAGTCGGCTTCCTTCTCCAGCTGCAGACGCCGGTCCTCATCGACGAGGTCCCACTTGTTGAAAGCGATCACCAGCGCCCGGCCGGCCTCCACGACCATCGAGATGACCCGCTGATCCTGCTCGGAGATCACCTCCGAGGCGTCCAGCAGCACCACCGCGACCTCGGCGGACTCGATCGCGCTGGCGGTGCGTAGGCTGGCGTAGTACTCCATGCCGGAGGCGTTGGTGACCCGCCTGCGCAGGCCGGCGGTGTCGACGAACCGCCAGGTCTCACCGCCCAGCTCCAGCAGCGAGTCCACCGGGTCGACGGTGGTGCCGGCGACCGCGTCGACCACCGAGCGCTCCTCGCCGGTGAGCCGGTTCAGCAGGCTGGACTTGCCGACATTCGGACGTCCGACCAAGGCCACCCGTCGGGGACCGCCGACGGGCTCACGCTCGGGCGGGGCGTCTGGCAGCTTCTGCAGGATCGCGTCGAGCAGATCTCCCGATCCTCGCCCGTGCAGCCCGCTGACCGCGTAGGGCTCTCCCAGCCCCAGTGACCAGGCCTCGGCCGCGTCGGACTCGCCGCGCTCGTCGTCGACCTTGGTCACCGCCAGCACCACCGGGCGCCCGGCGCGGCGCAGGGTGCGGGCCACCACCAGGTCGGTCTCAGTGGCGCCGGTGCGCGAATCGATGACGAACAGCACCAGGTCGGCCGTGACGACCGCCTGCTCGGCCTGCCGCGACACCATCGCCTGCAGGCCGGTGGCGTCGGGCTCCCAGCCGCCGGTGTCGACCAGGGTGAACTGCCGGCCACCCCAGTAGGCGTCGTAGGCGATCCGGTCCCGCGTCACGCCCGGGATGTCTTGCACGACCGCTTCCCGGCGCCCCAGGATACGGTTCACCAGGGTTGATTTGCCCACGTTCGGACGCCCGACGACCGCGACCACCGGAGTGACCGGCAGGACTTCGGCCGCGTCGGCATCGGAATCTGGCATCGCGTCGGGGTCGGACATGGCTCCGGAATCTGTCATGGCCTCGGAATCTGGCATCGCATCGGAATCTGACATGGCTCCGGAATCTGTCATGGCTTCAGGCACGGTCTGCCGTGCTGACAGCCTGGAACGCGAGCGAAGCCAGCAGTTCGACCACCTCGTCGATGGTCAGCTCAGAGGTGTCCACCTCGGTCGAGCCGTCCGGCCGCCGCAGCGGGCTGGCCGCTCGGCTGGAGTCGAAGTCATCCCGTCGCCGCAAGGACTGGATCACCCGGTTCAGGTCCTCGTCTCCCAGCTCGCCGGCCCGCCGGCGGGCCCGCACCTCTTCGCGGGCGGTGAGGTACACCTTCAACTCGGCGTCGGGCCAGACCACCGACCCGATGTCACGGCCCTCGGCGACCGTGGGCGCGCGGCCGATGATCAGCCGCTGCTGGGCGACCAGTTGGGTGCGCACCGCCTGGACCGCCGACACCGCCGACACCGCGGCGGTGGTGGCCGCCGTCCGGATCTCGCGCTCGACATCGCGGCCGTCGAGCTGGATGCTGCGACGCCAGGGGTCGGTGCCGACGTCGATCCGGCTAGCCGCCACTTCAGTCGCGACCGCGACCGGGTCCTCGAGGTCGACGCCGGCTCGCAAGACCGCCACGGTGGCAGCGCGGTACATCGCCCCGGTGTCGAGGTACTGGGTCCGCAGCCGCCGGGCCAGCAGCTTGGCGACGGTGGACTTTCCGGTGCCCGAGGGTCCGTCGAGCGCCACCACTCCCCGAAACTCGGGAGCTTCGCTGAAATCGGTAGGCACGCCGGCGGTCCACTCTGGTCACGACAGATGTCTGCGCGGTGCGTTCGCGACCGCGGTCAGCGGGCGAACCAGCCCGACCGGAGGCCGGGCAGTCCCAGAGTACGGGGTCAGCGGGGTTCGACTCCTATCCTGGGAGCCGCCGCGCCTATTGCGGCAGGTCGGTGCGCAGTGCCGCGGCGCCGCGGAGGTAGACGTGCCTGATCTCACCGCGGCGCAGCTCGGTGTCAAAGTGCGCCAGCAGCCGCAGCGTTCGGGGCAGCGCGCCGGGCACCGCGATCTCACTGGCGCACATCAGCGGAACGTCGATCAGCCCAAGTTGTCGGGCGGCGTAGGCGGGAAACTCCGATTTCAGGTCCGGAGTGGCCGTGAAGAGGATCGAGATCAGCTGATCGGGCTCGATCTGATTGCGCGACATCACCTCCTTGACCAGCTCCGAGACGCCGTCCAAGATCACTTGCCTCTCGTCCAGCTCAACCTGGATCGCACCCCGCACTGCCCGAACGCTCACCGGTGCCCTTCCTCGCGTATGGCCGGTTCGCCGACCCTGGTCGCACACGACTCTAGAGGCCGAGCTGGCGGTAGAGCTCACCTAGTTCGACGGCGGTCAGCTCCCGCACCGATCCGGGTCGTTGATCGCCCAATCGGACCGGGCCGATCGCCACCCGAACCAGCTTGTCCACCGGATGCCCGACCGCGTCGAGCAGCCGCCTGACGATGTGGTTGCGGCCCACGTGCAGTGACACCTGGACCAATGCGCGGCCGGCCGAGTAGTCGATCAGCTGGAAGTCATCGACGCTCACCGGGCCGTCGTCGAGCTCGATGCCGGCCTTGAGCCTGCCGGCCAACGACCGGTCCACCGGGCCCGGCACCTCGGCGACGTAGGTCTTGACCACCTCATGCGAGGGATGGGCCAACCGGTGAGCGAACTCCCCGTCGTTGGTGAGGATCAGCAAGCCCTCGGTGTCGGCGTCCAGCCTCCCGACGTGGAACAGCCGCTCGGGCAGGTCTGCGACGTAATCGCCGACAGTGGGGCGCCCGTGCGGGTCTGACATCGCGGTCAGCACGCCACGCGGCTTGTTCAGAACCAGGTAGACCTGGTCTGAGCGTAGGTTGACGCGCTTGCCGTCCACCCGCACCACCGAGGTCTCCGGATCGACCCGGGCCCCCAGCTCGGCCACCCCGCGGCCGTCCACTGTGACCCGGCCCTCGGCGATCAGTTGCTCGCAGGCCCGCCTGGAGCCCAGGCCGGCGCTGGCCAGCACCTTCTGCAGTCGGATGCCCTCGTCGGGCTGCTCAGAGCTCATCGAAGTCCAGGGTGTCCAGTTCGGGCAGCAGCGGCGCCAGTGAGGGCAGCTCCTCCACCGAGGTGATGCCCATCTTCTCCAGGAAGGTGTCGGTCGTGCGGTACAGCCCGCCGCCTGTCTCGGGGTCCGATCCCACCTCGGTGATCAGCTCCCGGGCCAGCAGGGTACGCACCACGCCGTCGACGTTGACGCCCCGGATCGCTGAGATCCGGGCCCGGGTCACCGGTTGCCGGTAGGCCACCACGGCCAGCGTCTCCAACGCGGCCTGGCTGAGCTTGCTGCGCTGGCCGTCGAGCAGGAACGCCTCCACGATCGGGGCGTAACGCTCCCGGGTGTAGAGCCGGAATCCGGTGGCGGCCGGCCGCAGCTGCCAGCCGGCGCCACGCCGATCCAGGTCCGCGGTGATCTCGGCCAGCGCCTGCGCGACCTCGGTCACCGGGCGCTGGACCGCCGCCGCCAACTGGCTCAGCTGCACCGGCCCGTCGGCCACGAACAGCAACGCCTCCAGCGCCGATCGCAGCACCGCGGGCTCGGCCAGATCCAGCGACGGGGTGCCCGAGCCGGCGTCGACCGAGGTGGCTGACTCAGCCAACCGGAAGCCGTCGTCTTGCCTGATGTCCTGCGGCTGGGTCATCAGCCGTACTCCTCGTCCGGGTCGGCGCCGGTCAGCGGCCTGGTCGGCTGGCCGGACCCGTCCTGCTCGGCGGCGTTGTCCTGCTCGGCGGCGTTGTCCTGCTCGGCGGCGCCGCGTGCGCCACCGATCCAGCGAACTCTCAACTCCGACAGCGCCTCGGCCTGGTCAAAGCTCACCGCCCCGTCGCGGTAGAGCTCCAGCAACCCCAGGAACCGGGCCACCACTTCCAGGGTGGAGCCGCAGTCGGCGACCAGTGACCGGAAGGTGGCCGATCCGACGCGGGCCAGCCGCTCGGCCATCGCGGTCATGTGCTCACGCACGCTGACTCTGGGCGTGTGCAGGTGCTCCACGCCGACGACGGGAACCGCACGGGGACGCAGCGCGCGGGCCGCGATCGCGGCGAACTGATGCACATCGACGCCGATCCGCAGCTCCGGGCTGAGTGCGGCGAACCGGGGCTCGATCTCGGCGACGCGGCCGAACCTGCGTCCGGCCTGCGTGGCCAGCGCGCCGAGGTGCGCGGCTGCCAGCTTGTAGGCCCGGTATTGCAGGAGCCTGGCGAACAGCAGGTCGCGCGCCTCCAGCAGCGCCAGGTCCTCCTCGTCCTCAACGTCGGCGGCAGGCAGCAGCCGCGCCGCCTTCAGATCGAGCAGGGTCGCGGCCACCACCAGGAACTCGGTCGCCTGGCCCAGGTCGAACTCGTCACCGGCCGCCTTGAGGTAGCCGATGAAGTCATCGGTCACCTGGGACAACGCGACTTCGGTGACATCGAGCTGCCGGCGGCTGATCAGCGTCAGCAACAGGTCGAACGGTCCCTCGAAGTTGTCCAGCCGGACGCTGAAGACCTGCCGGGTGCTGCCGCCGGCCAGGGATTCGGGCTGAGTCGGCAGGTCCCATTCCTCGGGAAGGTCCTCCAGCGTCAACTCATCGGCCACCGCCAAGCCGGCCGGGGTTGCCGGCGCCGCGCCTGCCAGCACCGCCAAGCCGGCCGGGGTTGCCGGCGCCGCGCCTGCCAGCACCGCTGAGCCGGCCGGGTCAGCCGGCGCCGCGCCTGCCGGCACTGCTGAGCCGGCCGGGTCAGCCGGCGCCGCCGGGCCTGTGACGGCCTCGAAGGGCCGGGCCCTCTCCTGCGGCGGTGTTCGGCTCACGGGCGGGAAAGGACCTCCATCGCCAGCTCGCGGTAGGCCACGGCGCCGTTGGAGGTCGGTGCCCAGGTGGTGATCGGCTCGCCGGCCACGGTCGTCTCGGGAAACCGGACCGTCCGCGAGATCACGGTGTCGAACACCTTGTCGCCGAAGGCTTCCAGCACCCGGCTGTAGACCTCGCGGCCGTGCAGCGTGCGACCGTCGTACATGGTCGCCAGGATGCCTTCCAGCCGCAGGTTGGGGTTCAGCCGCTGCTGCACCTTGTCGATGGTGTCGATGAGCAGCGCGACCCCGCGAAGGCTGAAGAACTCGCATTCCAGCGGGATGATCACGCCGTTGGCCGCCGTAAGCGCGTTGACGGTGAGCAGCCCCAAGGAGGGCTGGCAGTCGATCAGCACGAAGTCGTAGTCGTTGAGCAGCGGCGCCAGGGTGCGGGCCAGAGTCTGCTCGCGGGCCACCTCGTTCACCAGCTGGACCTCGGCGGCGGACAGGTCGATGTTGGACGGCAGCAGGTCCATGCCGGGCACGCCGGTCTTGAGCAGCACCTCGTCGATGCCGACCGAGCGTTCCATCAGCAGGTTGTAGGTGGTGCGCTCGAGCTGATGCGGCTGCACTCCCAGCCCCACGCTGAGCGCGCCCTGCGGGTCGAAGTCCACCAGCAGCACCCGGCGGCCGAACTCAGTCAGCGCCGCGCCGAGGTTGATGGTCGAGGTGGTCTTGCCGACGCCGCCCTTCTGGTTGCACAACGCGATCACCCGGGCAGGGCCGTGCTGGGTCAACGGCGCCGGTTGGACCAGCGGCCGGCGTTGCCGGGTCCGGGCCGGGTCAGCCGACTTCGCGGCATCGGCCGAACCGCTGCCGCGCGCATCCGGCTCTCCCACGTTGAGCGGCAGCTGGAGCGACTCGAACGCCGCTGCCTCGGCGGGTCCGGTCCCGGGCCTATCGGACGTCGTCATAGAGAGTGCGCGCTCCTCGCAAGTGCCCTGCCGCGCCGCTGCGCAGCTTGCTTGACCCGTCCGGAGGTTACCCCACCGCGAGTCCCGGTGAACGGCTGCGACCCGCCTGCGCCGCGCGGCCCCGCTCGGTCCTCGACCCGCTCGATCACGGGCGTGCCCGAGCGCGCGGATGGGCCCCGGCATAGACCTCGCGAAGCTGGTCAACGGTCACCAATGTGTAGATCTGGGTGGTGGTGACCGAGGCGTGGCCGAGCAGTTCCTGCACCACCCGCACGTCGGCGCCGCCCTCCATCAGGTGCGTGGCGAACGAGTGCCGCAGGGTGTGCGGTGAGATGTCGGTGCCCAGGCCGGCTTTGTCGGCAGCGCTGCGCAGCACCGTCCAGGCGCTCTGCCTCGACAGCGGCCCGCCGCGGGAGTTGAGGAACACCTTGGGTGTGCCACGGCCCTGCCTGGCCAGCTCGGGCCGCACTCGAACCAGGTAGGC
Organism: Jatrophihabitans sp.; assembly: GCA_036399055.1. Lineage (NCBI taxonomy): Bacteria > Bacillati > Actinomycetota > Actinomycetes > Jatrophihabitantales > Jatrophihabitantaceae > Jatrophihabitans > Jatrophihabitans sp. Next base: position 679 of record DASWNX010000032.1, on the reverse strand, counting down.
CGACAGCGCCTTGACCGCGAACGAGCCCAGCGGCACCAGCCGCTGCTTGCCGCCCTTGCCGCGCAGCAGCACGCTGCGGCCAGGCAGATCCAGGTCGTCGACGTCCAGGCCCACCGCCTCGGAGATCCGCGCGCCGGTCCCGTAGAGGACTTCCAGCAGTGCCCGGTCCCGCACCGACAACGGCGTCTGATCGAAGTCGGCGGCGTCCAGCAGCCGTTCGACGTCCTCGACGGCGATGGCCTTGGGCAGCCTGCGGGGTGGCGCGGGTGGCTTGACCTCACGGGCCACGTCGGTGGCCAGCTGGCCGTCGGCGTAGCCGAACTTGTGCAAGCCGCGGACCGCGACGACCGCCCGGGCGGCCGAGGCCGCCGACAGCGCCGGATGATCTGAGTCGCCTTCGCGCAGTGCGGCCAGGAAGCCGCTCACCGTCGCGGCTCGGACCTCGGTCAGCGAGTCGATGCCGTGCTCGTCGAGGTAGCGCAGGTAGCGCCGCAGGTCACGGCGGTAGGAGCTCAGGGTGTTGGCCGAGGAGCCGCGCTCGACGGCCAGGTGGTCCAGGTAGCTGGTGACCGCGCGAGCCGCCGCCGTCGGCCGGCTGACCGGCGCGGCGTCGGCAGGCGTGTCTATCGTGTCGATCACCATTCAGCCGGCCGACGGCCCGGCTCGGTCCGGCCTGGCC
>DASWNX010000031.1 GCA_036399055.1 Jatrophihabitans sp. | reverse complement strand
CCTCGGACTTCATCCGATCGCCGGCCCAGCCCCAGAGCACCGTGCGGAGCTTGTCCTCGACGTGGAAGGAGACCCCGTGGTCGACGCCGTAGCGGTGGCCGTCGGCCATCGCGAGCACGTGGCCGCCCTTGCGGTCGGCGTTGTTGACGACCGCGTCGAAGACGGCCATCCGGCGCAGCGCGTCGCTGTCCTCGTGCACCAGCGCCACCGGCCGGTCGGCTCCGTCGTAGGCGTCGACCACGTGCAGGTAGCCCTCCGGCACCGCCCGCGCCGGCACCAGGTCGACGGGGTCCTGGCCGGTGTGGGGCTCGCGCCACGCCTGCACCATGCCAGGACCCGCGGGTCCGTCCCCCCGCAGCACGGTCGGGGGTACGACGTCCCAGCCGATCGCCTGCGACACGGCGTAGGCCGCGACCTCGCGCCCCGCCAGCGTCCCGTCGGGGAAGTCCCACAGCGGGCGCTCCCCCGCCACCGGCTTGTACACGCACGCCGCCGCGACGCCGTCGAGTTCGACCCGGCAGTACAGGGTGGCGTTGGAGGCCGTGGTGATCCGACCCTGGACCGTGATCTCGCCTCGTTCGAGCAACTCCAGAGCGTCGAGCACCGGCATGGCCACCGGCGGAGTGAGCTCAGTCACCCGATCCCAACCGGGCCTGCCGCCGGTAGCCGTTGCTGCGCGGGCAGACATGGCCACCCGAGTCCAACGGCTCGTTGCACAGCGGGCACGGCGGCCGGCCTGCCGCGATCACCCGGCGGGCCCGCTCGACGAAGTCGACCGCAGCCTGCTTGGCCAGCCGGACCCGTAGCGCGTCGGGGCCGTCCTCGGTGTCTTCCAGCAGGCTGGCCTCGGCCTCCTCGGCTGACTCCGCCGGCGCCTGCGCCTCGATGATGACCAACCCCGAGTCGGTGTCGTAGGCCAGTCCCATGGCCGCCACCCGGAACTCCTCGTCGATCGGGCTGTCCAACGGCCTGGTGTCCGGCGCGACCGCCTCGGGCAGCTCGAACCCGCTGCGGCTGGCCACCTCGTGCAGCAATTGCTCCAGCCGCTCGGCCAGCACCAGGACCTGGGACTTCTCCAGCGCCACGCTGACGACCCGGCCGTCATCGACGGCCTGCAGGTAGAACACCCGTTCACCGGGTTGGCCGACTGTGCCGACGATGAAACGTCGCGGCTGGTCGAAGAAAAAGAACTGGCGGCTCATTGCCATAAGCCTAGACGGCGCCGGCGCCCGCACCACCGCCGACGGTCGCATCCGAGGACGCGGCCCGACGGCGGCGAGCACCGGCCTTCGGTGGCGGTGGCGGCACGAACCGGCTGAGCTCGCCGGTGGTGTCGTTCATGCACAGGACGAACGGCCGGCCGGCGGTGTACCGGATCACCGACACCGAGCACGGATCCACCACCAGCCGCTGGAACAGGTCCAGGTGCAGGCCCAGCGCGTCGGCCAGGATCGCCTTGATCACATCGCCGTGGCTGCATGCCACCCAGAGCGCGTCGTCGCCGTGACCGGCCGCGAGCCGGGCGTCGACGTCGCGTACCGCGCGCACCGCCCGCTCGGCCATCGCGGCCATCGACTCGCCGCCGGGAAACCGCACCCCGGACGGGTGTGACTGCACCACCGGCCACAGCGGGTCCTTGGCCAGCGAGTCGATCCGGCGGCCGGTCCAGTCCCCGTAGTCGCATTCCAGCAGCCGCCGGTCCGAACGCTGCGGCACCGTCCGGCCGGCTGCCTTCTGGGCGCGGGTGACGGCCCGGGCGGTCTCGGCGCAGCGCTCCAGCGGGCTGGTCACGACCGCGGCCAGCGAGGCATCGATTGCCCGCACCGCGCGCACTGCCCGCTCGGCCATCGCGGCCATCGACTCGCCGCCGGGAAAGGTGACCCCGGACGGGTGCGCCTGCACCACCGGCCAGAGCGGGTCCTTGACCAGCGAGGTGATCTTGCGACCGGTCCAGTCGCCGTAGTCGCATTCGAGCAGCCGGCGGTCCGACCGCTGCGGCACGGCCCGCCCGGCCGCCTTCTGCGCCCGGGTGACCGCCCGCGCGGTCTCGGCGCAGCGTTCCAGGGGGCTGGTCAGCACCGTCGTCAGCGGCAGCACCGCCAGCCGGTCGGCGACCGCGGCCGCCTGCTCCAGGCCGCGCTCGTCGAGGTGCACGGCCGGCGTTCGACCGGCCAGCACCGGGCCGGTCATCGCGGTCAGGCCGTGCCTGAGCAGCAGGACGGTGGGCATCGGTCTCCCTTTAGGTCGCTGGGGGGTAGGTCGCGGATACGGCTACGTCGCTGAGGGGCTAGGTCGCGGATACGGCGCCGCCGGCGAGCAGCCCGAGCAACAGCACGCCCAGCGCCACTCGGTAGGCGATGAACGTCATGGTCGAGTGCCTGGAGACGAATCGCAGCAGCCAGGCGATGGACGCCAGGCCGACCCCGAACGAGATCACCGTGGCCACCACGGTCACCCCCATGCCGGGCGCGCCGGACCCGCCGATGCGGCGTGCCTCGAACAGGCCGGAGGCGACCACTGCCGGCACCGACATCAGAAACGAGAACCTCGCCGCCGTCACCCGGTCCAGGCCCTGGAACAGGCCGGCGGTGATGGTCGCCCCGGACCTGGACACGCCCGGGACCAGGGCAAGGGACTGGGCCAGGCCCACCACCAGGGCGTCCCGGGTGGTGATGTCCTCCTCCGTGCGGTTCTGGGCGCCGCGACGCTCGGCGACCAGCAGGACCAGCGCCAGCACGATCAGCGCGCTGGCGATCAGCCAGAGATTGCGGGCTCCGGTCTCGATCTGGTGGGAGAAGATCAGGCCGAACACGCCGACCGGGATGGTGGCCAGGATCAGGTACCAGCCCATCCGGTACTCCAGGGTGCCGCGGACCCGCTGGTCGAACAGGCCGCGCAGCCAGGCCACCGAGACGTGCAGCAGCTCGCGCCAGAAGAACAGGACCACCGCGGCCATCGTGCCGAGCTGGATGACGGCGGTGAAGGCGGTGAAACCGGGCTGGTCGACGTCGGGGTTCATCCAGGCCTGCAGGATTCGCAGGTGCGCTGTGGATGAGATCGGCAGGAACTCGGTCAGACCCTGCACCACGCCGTACAACGCCGCCTGCAGCACTGACACCTGGTCGCTCATCGGGCGCCGGGATCGCTGCTCGACAGCCGCCCGGCCCGGTGGCCGCTCACGTCGCGGCCCCTGACTCGCGCAGCGCCTCGGCGGCGGTCCGCAGGCTCGTCAGCCGCTCCTCCAGAGAGCCGCCGTAGGGCATCACGTTGAGCGTGGTGACGCCGGCGGCGGCGAACTCGGCCATCCGCTCGGCGATCCTGGTCGGTGGTCCCAGCAGCGAGGTGGAGTCGATGAACTCGAAGGGCACCGCGGCCGCGGCGGCCTCGTACTCCCGGGCCAGGAACCGGCTCTGGATCTCAGCGGCCTCGGCCTGGTAGCCCATCCGCACGGCGAGCTGGTTGTAGAAGTTGACGTCCTTGCTGCCCATGCCGCCGATGTAGAGGGCGGCGTAGCCCCGAACCGGCTCCGCCAGCGCGCGGATGTCCTCCCCGATCAACAGCGGCACGCTGGCCACCACGTCGAAGCCGGCGAGGTCCTTGCCGGCTTTGGCGCGCCCGGCTGAGATCAGCGCGAGCTGCTCGCCGACGTAGTCGGTGGACAGGAAGATCGCCAGCCAGCCGTCGGCGATCTCGCCGGTCAGCTCGAGGTTCTTGGGACCGACCGAGGCCAGGTAGATGGGGATGTGCTCGCGGACCGGGTGGACGGTGAGTTGCAACGCCTTGCCGGGGCCGTCGGGCAGCGGCAACGTGTAGTGCTGGCCCTCGTAGCGCACCCGGTTGCGGGTCAGCGCCAGGTTGACGATGTCGACGTACTCCCGGGTGCGGGCCAGCGGCTGGGAGAACCGGACGCCGTGCCAGCCTTCGGAGACCTGCGGGCCCGACACCCCGAGCCCCAGCCGGAACCGGCCGCCGGAGAGGGTGTCCAGGGTCGCCGCGGTCATCGCGGTCATCGCCGGGCTGCGGGCCGGGATCTGCAGGATCGAGCTGCCCAGCCCGATCTGCTCGGTCTGCGCGCCGACCCAGGCCAGCACCGTGGGGGCGTCAGAGCCGTAGGCCTCGGCCGCCCAGGCACAGGAGTAGCCGAGAACATCGGCTTCCCGGGCCAGAGCCAGGTTATCGGCATCGTTACCCATGCCCCAGTAGCCGAGGTTCAGTCCGAGTTTCACGTCGGTCACGATACGACAGCCGGCGGCGGCTACCCGCCGGTAGGGCAGGCGGCGGCGGGGCGCGTCCCGCCTCACGCCCGGCCGGTGCACTAGGTTCTGCCCCGTGGAACTGCGCGCGCTGGGACGGAGCGGCCTCAAGGTGTCCCGGCTGGGGCTGGGCACCATGACCTGGGGCGCCGGCACCGACCCGGACGAGGCCGCGGCCATCCTGGTCGCCTTCCACGACGCCGGCGGCACCCTGGTCGACACGGCGGTCTCCTACGCCCAGGGCGATTCCGAGCGCATCCTCGGCGCCCTGATCGCCGACGTGGTGCCCCGCTCGGAACTGCTGCTGGCCTCCAAGGCAGGCCTCAGCTGGGACGGCGACCAGCGGTCGGTGAACACCTCGCGCGGCGCGCTGCTGAACGCGCTGGAGGAGTCGCTGACCAACCTCGGCGTCGATCACCTGGACTTGTGGCAGGTGCACACCGTCGACCACAGCGTGCCGGCCGAAGAGACGCTGGCAGCGCTGGACGCCGCGGTCAGCTCCGGCAAGGTGCGCTATGCGGGGCTGTCGAACTATCCCGGCTGGCGTACCGCGCAGGCCGCGACGTGGCAGCGCGCGGTGCCCGGCCGGACGCCGCTGGTCTCCAACCAGGTGCGCTACTCGCTGCTGGAGCGCGGGGTCGAGCGCGAGGTGCTGCCGGCCTGCGCCGAGCTGGGCCTGGGCATTCTGGCGTACTCGCCGCTGGGCGGCGGCGTGCTGACCGGCAAGTACCGGCACGGGGTGCCCTCGGACTCCCGGGGCGCTGCGCAGGGCCGCAGCCTGGCCAGCTACTCCGACAGCCGCCAGGTGGGCATCGTCGAGGCGGTGGCCACCGCCGCTGACGGGCTGGCGACCTCGCCGATCACGGTCGCGCTGTCGTGGCTTCGTAACCGGCCCGGAGTGGCGGCCGCGATCGTCGGCGCCCGCACCCTGGGCCAGCTGACCGCGGCGGTGCAGTCGCTGGCCGTCGAGCTGCCGCTGGAGATCCAACTGGCCCTGGACGACGTGTCCGCGCCCTGGTCGGGCTATCCCGAGGATGTCCGCTGACCGGACCGGACCCGGCCGATCAGGCGTTCGCCGCTTTCTGCTCGGCCGGGTTGTGGCCGGGGCTGGGCAGCACGCTGGCCGCCGAACTCGCGCAGGCGGGCATCGGCAGCCCGGCCGATGTCAGCGTCGAGGCGCTGAGCCGGCTGCCCAGGGTGGGCCGGCTCCGGGCCGGCCGGCTGTTCTCGGCGTACCTGGCTGCTCAGCCGGCCTACGAGGTGGTCCAGCTGTTGCTGGCCGCGGACCTGCCGGTCAGGCTGGCCGGGCGGGCGGTGGAGGTCTTCGGCGCGGGGGCGCACCGGCTGTTGCGCGATGACCCGTGGCGCCTGCTGCAGCTGCCCGGGGTGGACGTGCCCGACGCCGACGCGCTGGCCCGGGCTGCGATCGCAGGCGTCGGGCTGTCCGATCCGCGCCGGTCCCGGGCGCTGGTGGGTTTCGTGTTGGCTCGGGCCTCGCGCGAGGGCCACACCGTGTGGCCGGTGTCGCAGGTGCGCCACGACCTGGAGCTGTACCGGATTCCGGACCCCGACCGGGCGATCGCCGACGCCTGCGCCGGTGAGGCGGTCCAGGCGGTGACCGGCCCGCCGGTGGACGAGGCTGACTCCACCCCTGCGACTGCCGACTCCGCCCCTGCGACTGCCGACTTCACGCCGGCAGCCGCCGAGCCGATGCTCGCGCTGACCCGGTACGCGGCGGCCGAGGCCCAGATCGCCGAGTCGGTCCGCCGGCTGGTCGACTCGGCCTCGCCGCTGACTCGGCCGGCGAAGAAGGCCGGCCGGTCCAAGAAAGGCGCCGGCGAGATCGCCGCCGCGAAGCAGGCCGGGGCTGAGAAGGCTGACCCCGACGGCCTGGACGACGTGCAGCGCAGCGCGGTCCTCAACGCCCTGACCCACGGGGTCAGCGTGCTGACCGGCGGCCCCGGCACCGGTAAGAGCCGGACTGTGGCCACCGTGGTGCGCGAGGCCGGCCGGGTGGGCAAGTCGGTGGCGCTGGCCGCGCCCACCGGCCGGGCCGCCAAGCGGCTGGCCGAGCTCTGTGACGCCGAGGCGATGACGATCCACCGGATGCTGGGCGTTCAGCCGCGCTCCAACGACAGCGGCGAGATCGATTTCAGCGCCGGGTTCGCCCGGGGCGCGGACTGGCCGCTGGATGAGGACCTGGTGGTCGTCGACGAGGCCTCGATGCTGGACGTGGAGTTGGCCGCGGCGTTGCTGCGGGCCTGCGCCGACGGCACCCACCTGATGATCGTGGGTGATTCGGCGCAGTTGCCCTCGATCGGGCCGGGTCAGGTGCTGGCTGACCTGATCGCCTCGCAGGCCGTCCCGGTGGTGGAGCTGACCACCTTGTACCGCCAGGAAGCCGGTGGCGCGATCGCCCGGTTGGCCACGGCGGTGCGGGCCGGCCAGCTGCCCGCGGTCGACTCCCCCGACCGCGAGGTGGTGATCGTCCCGGCCCGCGGGTCCGCCGACTGCGCGCACCGGGTGGTGCAGTTGATGACCGACTCGATCCCGCGGGCGCTGGGCATCGAGGCCGACCAGATCCAGGTCGTCACCCCGGTGCACCGCGGCCCGGCCGGCACCATCGAGCTCAATGCCGCCCTCAAGGCCCGGCTCAACCCCTCGCCTTTTCGCAAGGGCGCCAACCGCTTCGACCCCGGCGACCGGGTGGTGGCCACCGCCAATCACCTCGAGGCCAGCCCGACGGGTTTCGCCAACGGCGAGGTCGGCACGGTCACCGCGGTCCGCGACAAGGTCGTCACCATCGACTTCGGCACCACGTCGCCGGCGCTGGCCGAGGTGTCGGGCAAGGCGCTGGCCGACATCAGCCATGGCTGGGCGATCACGGTGCACCGGGCGCAGGGCTCGGAGTTCCGTGGCGTGATCGTGGTGCTGCCGCCGGAGGCCTCCAGGATGCTGTCGCGGCCGCTGGTCTACACCGCCCTGACCCGGGCCCGGGCGCACCTGTCGGTGGTGCACGGCAGCGGCCCCGCGCTGGTCCGCGCCGTCCGCGACATCGGCGCCAAACCCCGCCGCACCATGCTGGCGGCCAGCCTGCGCTCAGCCTCCGAGCGCTGAACAGTGAGGCCTGACAACGCTGGGCGACGGCGTGGTTGGCGCGGCTGGTCATGATGGACCGATGACCCCTCCCCTGCGCCGGCTCGGCCTCGACGCGGCGGTCGGCCTGCTGGCCGCCGGGGTGGCGATCGGCGTCGGTGAACTGGTCGCCGCCCTGCTCCGGCCAGCCGCCTCACCGGTGATCGCGGTGGGCAACCGGTTCATCCTGCTCACGCCCGAGCCGGTGAAGAGGTGGGCGATCCGGCAGTTCGGCACTGCCGACAAGGCGGTCCTGCTGGGCGGGATCTACCTGACGCTGGGCGTGCTGGCGGTGCTGGCCGGCTGGCTGGCGACGCGCTCGCTGCGGCTGGGGCTGGCCGGCGTCGCGCTGCTCGGCGCGGTGGGCGGCTACTGCGCGCTGACCGCCAACGCCGCCCGCGCCAGCGACGCCGTGCCCTCGGTCCTCGGCGCGCTGGCCGGGATGGCCGCGCTGGCCGGGCTCGTGCGCGCCGTCGTCGGGACCGCGTTCGAGCCCCGGGCGCCAGGGGCGCTGCTGGCCGACCGGCGGCGGTTCCTGTGGGGCGGGCTGGCCGGCGCCGGGCTGGCGCTGCTCGGCGGGTTCGGCGGCCGGGCGCTGCAGCACCGCCGCTACGACGCCGCGGCGGCCCGGGCGGCGATCCGGCTGCCCGAACCGGTGTCGGGCCCCGGTGCGCTGCCCTCGGCCTCGGCCCAGGCCGCCGGCGGCGCCGCGGGCGCGAACAACTTCGACCTGGGCAAGAGTGGGCTGCCGTTCCAGACGCCGACGGCCCGCTTCTACCGGATCGACACCGCGCTGACGGTGCCGCAGCTCAATCCCGACACCTGGCGGCTGCGCATCTCCGGCATGGTCGAGCGGCCGCTCACGCTCAGCTTCGCCGACCTGCTGGCCAGGCCGCTGGTGGAGCGCTGGATCACGCTGGCCTGCGTCTCCAACGAGGTGGGCGGTGACCTGGTCGGCAACGCCGCCTTTCGGGGCGTGCCGCTGGCCGGCCTGCTCCGCGAGGCCGGCATCTCGCCGCGGGCCGATCAGCTGCTGGCCTATTCCAGCGACGGCATGACGATCGGCTCGCCGACCGCGGTGGTGATGGACGGCCGGGACGCGATGCTGGCCCTGGGCATGAACGGCGAGCCGCTGACCCCCGAGCACGGTTTTCCGGTCCGGATGGTGGTGCCGGGCCTCTACGGCTACGTCTCGGCCTGCAAGTGGATCACCGAGCTGCGTGCCACCACCTTCGCCGATGACCAGGCCTACTGGGTGCGGGGCGGCTGGGCGGCCCGCGGCCCGATCAAGCTGGCCTCCCGGATCGACCGGCCGGCGCCGCCGGGGGTTCTCACGGTCGGGTCGACGACGCCGGTCGCCGGGGTGGCCTGGGACCAGCACGTCGGGGTCTCCCGGGTCGAGCTGCAGGTCGATGACGGCCCCTGGCGGCAGGCCAGGCTGGCCCCGGTTCCCTCGGCCGACACCTGGCGCCAGTGGGTCTACCTCTGGACGCCGGAGTCGGCCGGGCAGCACCGGTTGCGGGTCCGCGCCTTCGACCGGGACGGCAACCCGCAGACCGAGGCGAACGCCGACCCGTTTCCCTCGGGGGCGACCGGGCTGCACACCGTGACCGTCCGGGTGCGCTGACGCCACTGCGCCAAGCAGCGCCACCTGCGGGGATTTCATCTCAATCCGGCCGTCACCCGCCCTGCTTTGCTTGGTTTGGCGCCAGCCGGGTTAGCATCCGAACATCCTGCTTCGGCGAGCTTTTCCTCTCGCCGAGGCGATCGGCGTTGCGATGCGGTCAGCCATGGCCGGTTGAAGATCCACTGAGGGGGCGGCTTGGCGACAGCGGTGAGCACGAGCAAGCCCAAGCTGGGGCGTGAACGCGTCCTGAGCCTGGCTCTGCTGCTGCCGTCCCTGGTGGTGTTCGTGCTGTTCCTGTTCTGGCCGCTGGTCAGGACGTTCCAACTGAGCACCACCGGCCAGGACCTGTTCGGCCGCGCCAACCGCTCAGTGGGCCTGGCCAACTTCCGGGCCGTGTTCGATGATCCGGAGTTCGGCAGGGTGCTCGGTGTCACCGCCGGCTACGTGCTGTTGACGGTGATTCCGAGCATCCTGCTGGCGCTGGTGCTGGCCCTGCTGCTGCAGCACCCGATCCGTGGCCTTCGCATCATGCGCTCGGCCTTCGCGATGCCGTTCGCCTACTCGGTGGCCGCCGCATCGGTGGTGTTCGCGGCCCTGTTCAACCCGGCCATCGGTATCGCGAACTACCTGGTGACGTCACTGGGTTTCGCGCCGGTGGACTGGCTGACCCGGCCGGGCACCGCCTTGCTCAGCATCTCGATCACCACCATCTGGATGAGCCTGGGTTACAACATGCTGGTGCTGCTGGCCGGCATCGGCGGCGTGGACGAGCAGTTGTACGAGGCAGCCAGGCTCGACGGCGCCGGCACGTTGCGGATCGCCTGGTCGATCACGATGCCGATGATCACGCCGACGCTGTTCTTCCTGATCGTCGTCGACACCATCCACGCGCTGCAGAGCTTCGGCCAGATCCACCTGTTGACCAAGGGCGGTCCGACCGGGCACACCACCACACTCGTCTACTGGATCTACCACACCGCCTTCGCCAACGGCGCCTCTGACTACGGCACCGGCTCGGCGCAGGCCATCGTGCTGCTGGCGGTCGTCATCGTCGTCACCGTGATCCAGTTCGGGGTGCTCGAACGGAAGGTGTTCTACCGATGAGCGTCGCAACCGAGGGGCGGCCGGCGACGCGAGCCGCTGACCGGCCCGCCGCCGCCCGACCCCGGCGTAAGTGGTCCGCAGGCCGGCTGGGCCGGATCATCGCCCTCGCCCTGCTGGCGGTGACGGTGTTGTTCCCGGTCTATTACACCGTAGTCGGCAGCGTGATGGGACCCGGCGACATCGCCGCCTCGCCCCCGTCGCTGTTCCCGCACAGCCTGACCTTCGCCAACTACCGCGACGTCTTCTCCGCCATTCCGCTGGGGCGCCAGTACTTCAACTCCACCCTGGTGGCGCTGACCATCACCGTCGCCCAGCTGGTCTGCGCGGTGCTGTCGGCCTACGCCTTCGTCTTCCTGGCGGTTCCGTTCAAGCGGGCGCTCTTCGCGCTGTTCATGCTGACCCTGATGGTGCCGTGGGAAGCGATCATCATCCCGAACTACCTGTTCATGGCCGAGCACCAGCTGCGCAACAGCTACCTGGCGCTGATGCTGCCGTTCCTGGCCGGCGGCTTCGGCACCTTCCTGCTGCGGCAGGCCTTTCGCAGCTTTCCGATCGAGCTGCGCGACGCCGCGACCCTGGACGGCGCCGGCCACACCCGGTTCCTGCTGCAGATCCTGTTACCGCTGTCGCGCCCGGCGCTGGCCAGCGTCGCCATCTTCGTGTTCCTCTCGGCCTGGAACCAGTTCTTCTGGCCGTTGCTGATCACCGACTCCCCGAAGATGCAGACCCTGCAGATCGGCCTGTCGTCGCTCAACGACGCCGAGCAGGCCAATCCCGGTTTGATCCTGGCGGGAGTCAGCATGGCGCTGATCCCCACCGCCCTGCTGGTCGCCTTCGGCCAGCGGTTCCTGGTTCGCGGGCTCACCGCCGGTGCGGTCCGCTGAGGACCGTCCCACCGTTTCGAGCCCGACCTTTATCCGAAAGGCACACGATGAGATATCGCTTGAGCAGGACGTTGTCGTCCGGGGCGGTGGCGCTTGCGCTGACGCTGACGGTGGGGTGCGGCAGCTCCTCGGAGTCCACGGACTCCCCCGGCGGCTCCGACACCGCCCCCGGCGCGGACGTCCTGAAGTCCGCAGGCCCGGTGACGGTGTCGTTCTGGCACGCCATGAAGGGCGCCAACGCCGAGGCGCTGAACACGCTGGTGGCCAAGTTCAACGCCGAGCACTCGGGCAAGATCACGGTCAAGCCCACCTTCCAGGGCAGCTACGACGACACCATCACCAAGTACAAGGCCGCGGTGCAGGCCAAGCAGACGCCGTCCCTGGTGCAGATCTATGACGTCGGCTCCGGCTTCATGGCCGACTCGGGCCAGACCATTCCGGCGCAGGCCTTCGCCGACGTCGACAAGGTCGACATGGCCGACGTGCAGCCGGCGATCAAGGGCTACTACTCGCGCGGCGGCAAGCTGCAGAGCATGCCGTTCAACTCCTCGATGCCGCTTCTCTACATCAACAAGACCGCGTTCACCAAGGCCGGCCTGGACCCGGCCAAGCCGCCGACGAACCTGGACGACATCCGCACCGCCGCCGAGAAGATCAAGGCCAGCGGAGCGGCGAAGTTCGGCTTCGGCGCGGCGATCTACGGCTGGTTCTTCGAGCAGCTCACCGCCCAGGCGGGCAAGACCTACTGCAACAACGACAACGGCCGCACCACCCGGGCCACCGCGGTCACCTTCGACGACCCGGCGCAGGTGAAGGTGCTGACCTGGTGGAAGGGCATGGTCGACGACGGCCTGGCCACCAACACCGGCCGCAAGACCGACGACGCGCAGGCGGCGTTCAAGTCCGGCACGGTCGCGATGCACCTTGAGTCCACCGGCGCGCTCGGCGGCTACGTCAAGGCGGCTGCCGGCAAGTTCGAGGTGGCCACCGCGCCGTTCCCGAAGACGCAGGCCTCTGACACCGGCGGGCCGATCATCGGCGGCGCGTCGCTGTGGATCGGCAAGGAGGGCCACTCGGCCGCCGAGCAGCGCGCGTCCTGGGAGTTCGGCCAGTTCGTGCTCAAGCCCGCCAACGCCGCGTACTGGCACACCGCGACCGGTTACTTCCCGATCACCAAGTCGGCTCTGAACGAGGAGATCGACAAGAAGTGGGTGGCCGAGAAGCCGCAGTTCAAGACCGCGATCGACCAGTTGGCCGCGACTCCTGAGGGCGTGCCGACCCAGGGCTGCCTGCTGGGCGTCCTGCCGCAGGTCCGGGCCCTGGTCGAGGTCGCCATGGAGTCGGTGCTGACCTCGGACAAGGACCCGAAGGCGGCCCTGGACGAGGCTGCCAGCCAGGCCAAGGCGCTGATCGAGAAGTACAACTCGGCGGTCAAGTAGCCCTCGCTAGGCGCTGGGCGGCTCGGCAGGGGGCACAATTGAGCCATGCCGACCCAGACCATGGCGGACGCTGACCCAGACTGGGAGTACGCACCGCTGCGGATCCCCTCGGATGTCACGAGGGTGAACGCAGCGGTGCGGCTCGCATTGCACGCCGAGTACGGCGGCTGGGAGCTCGCCCGTGTGCGCAAGTACTCCGACGGCACCCGTCAGATCCTGCTCAGGCGCAAGCGCCGGGCGGTCGAGCCGGTGCCGATGCCAGGCCTCAGCGACTGAAGGCCCGCCAGCATGAGCTGGCGGGCCTTCAGCGTCTCTTAGCCGAGGCGCGGTCAGCCCGGCGCGGCCCCTCAGCAGCTGCGCAGGAACCGGTCCAGCACCCGCGTGCCGAATTGCAGCGCGCTGATCGGCACCCGCTCGTCGACGCCGTGGAACAGCGCGGTGAAGTCCAGCTCGGCCGGCAGCAGCAGCGGTGAGAACCCGTAGTTGCGGATGCCGAGCAGCGAGAAGGACTTGGCGTCGGTGCCGCCGGACATCATGTAGGGCAGCGGCACGCCGCTGGGGTCCTCGGCCCTGAGCGCGGCGGCCATCGCGTCCACCACCGCGCCGTCGAAGTCGGTCTCCACCGCGATGTCGTGGGCGATGAACTCCCGGCTGACGTGCTCGCCGATCAGCTCGTCGATGGTGTCGTACATCTCGGACTCGTAGCCGGGCAGGAACCGGGTGTCGATGACGGCCTCGGCGTGGGACGGGATCACGTTGGCCTTGTAGCCGGCTTCCAGCATGGTCGGGTTGGCGGTGTTGCGCAGGCTGGCCCCGATCATGCGCGCCAGCCCGCCGAGCTGCTTGAGCGAGGGCTCCGGGTCATCGGGGTCCAGCGGCAGGCCGGTGACCTCGGCGAGCGTCTCCAGGAACCTCCGGACGGTCGGGGTGACGTGGATCGGGAACTGGTGCTGACCGATCCGGCTGACCGCCTTGGCCAGCTCGGTGACCGCGTTGTGGTCGTGGACCATCGAGCCGTGCCCGGCGGGGCCCTCGGCGCGCAGCTTCAACCAACCGATGCCCTTCTCCGCGGTCTGCACCGGGTAGATGCGCAGATCGTCTGCCACGGTGACCGAGAAGCCGCCGACCTCGCTGATCGCCTCGGTGCAGTCGGCGAAGTAGTCGGGGTGGTGGTCGACCAGCCAGTGCGCGCCCTGCCTGCTGCCGGCCTCCTCGTCGGAGAGGAAGGCCAGCACGATGTCGCGCGGGGGCCGCACACCGGTCCGGGTCCACTCGCGGATCACCGCCAGGGTCATGGCGTCCATGTCCTTCATGTCCACCGCGCCGCGGCCCCAGACGTAGTCATCCTTGATCTCGCCGCCGAACGGGTCGACCGACCACTCCGAGGCCTCGGCCGGAACGACGTCGAGGTGGCCGTGGATCAGCAGCGGCGGCCGGTCGGGGTTGGTCCCGGTGATCCGGGCGATCGTCGAGGCGCGGCCGGGCGCGGCCTCGATGATGGTCGAGGAGATGCCGACCTCGTCCAGCTTCTGGGCCACCCACTCCGCCGCCGGCCGTTCGGGGTGCGTGGGGTTGGAGGTGTTGATCCGGATGAGTTCGGACAACAGCGTCGCCACCTCGTCGGCGGCGGTCACGGTGCTCGACGGGCCCTGCCCAGTTGCGGAGGTCATGAGTAGTTCCTACCAGTGCGCTCCGCGCGAATCGAGGTCGGCTAGACTTCGGCCTGCTTCAACACTCGTCCGAGTGGCGGAATGGCAGACGCGCTAGCTTGAGGTGCTAGTGCCCTTTAACGGGCGTGGGGGTTCAAGTCCCCCCTCGGACACGCTGGTTGAGACAGCCTTAGGGCCTGCTACCCCCGTAAGGGCGGTGGCAGGCCCTTTGTCGTGCTCTCGCGAGCATTTGTCTGGGCTGTGTCCGCTGGCAGCGCGGCGAATGGACGATGAGCGGCGAGTCCACGCAAGCCTGGCCCCATGCGCTGCCCAGAGCACAGCTCTCACTTGTAGTCCCACGTGAATGCCCACGCCAGGGCGTGCACTGCCTCGTCGGTCGCCTCGGGGTGGAGTGCTCGAAAGCGAGCGGATGCCTGGTCACCCATCTCGACGAGGCTTCCCGCCGAGAAGGGGTCCGACTCGTAGAAGTCGCGGTGCCAAGCCAAGACCAGCGGCATGACGGCGGCTGCCTCATCTGCGCCGAGCCGTCCAACGACGCGCTGCTCATCCGGCTGCGGCCACGACGTCTGCTTCCAGCCCAGCCACAGGGCAACCGCCTGGCTGACGGTCGCTCCATCCACGGACGGAGGCTATCGCAGGACAGCCGCCTTCTCAGCCGGGCGACACCCACGGGTTGGGTGTGCTTTGTCCGCTCCTCCACGTGCCTCTCGACCTGCCTCCGACGCTCTCACCGTGACGATGGGGACGTTCGGCCCTGCTTCTGCGATGGCGTTCGGCGTTGACTCATACCCGAATGGGCTGCACGTGAACCTGCCGCCGGCTGACCCACACCGGGCCGGGGCACGCCTGGACTGACCATGACAAAGGGAGAGATCGATGAGCGTTGAACAGAGCCTGCGGGAGAGTAACCGGGTCGTTGTCGGGGTAGACGGCTCCAAGCCTTCGCAGGAGGCGTTGCGTTGGGCAAGGTTCATGGCCGAAGCGACCGGCAGCACCTTGGAAGCGGTCATGGTCTGGCAACCGGTTTCGGCCTACAACTGGGGCACCATGGGCTGGGCAGCGGTTCCCTCGGACTGGAATCCCGCGGAGGAGGCTCTCCGAGTGCTGACCAGCGCAGTGGACGAGGTGTTCGGTCCGACCAAGCCTGAGGGCCTGGTCCTGACGGTGCGTGAAGGTGGTGGCGCGGCGCCTGCGCTGATCGACATCAGCAACGGGGCTCAGACGCTGGTGGTCGGTAGTCGTGGCCATGGCGGCTTCGCCGGCCTCCTGCTCGGGTCGGTCAGCACCGCCTGCGCCGAGCATGCCAGCTGCCCCGTCCTCGTCATTCACGGCGTGACTTCGCCACCCTCACGTCCGGCACGACCTAGCGATGCGGACGAGTGACATGACACGGCAGAGACGAACGATAACCGTCGGGATCGGCGACCAGGGCGCGATGCAGCTCTTGGATTGGGTCGCGGTGGTGGCCCATCGTGGAGACGTCGTGCATCTCGTGCACGCCTATGACTCCTTGCCCTACGCCGCCGTGGACTGGCAACTGCCCATCGATGACGACGACCTGCTCTACGCGGCCTCGGCCCGCCACGCCGCCTACGCCGCATTGGCACTGCGCAGGAAGCGACCCGACCTCACGGTCGACGCCGAGATCTCACGGTGTCCCTCGACCCGTGCGCTTCCTGCCGCAGCCAGCGAGGCGGACCTCGTCGTGGTCGGCTCACCACACCGATCCGGCAGCCGCTCTGCTCTGCGCCAGTTGGCGTGGCGTTCACGATGCCCGGTGCTGGTCATCGGCGATCAACCGCCACCGGTCGGGCCGGAGCACGCGCCGGTGACGGTCATGCTGCGAGACCTGCCCAACGACGAAGCAGCGCTTGAAGCCGGGTTCGAGGCGGCAGCTGAGCGGCGTAGCGGGCTGATCGCACTGCGAGCATGGCAGCCGCGATCCAGGGCCGGCCTCGCCAGTGCCGAAGCCGAGGAACAGCTGGCTCTGCAGCTGCTCCTATCCGCCTGGACGCCCCGGTTTCCCACGGTAGGCGTGTCCATCCAGTTGCGGATCGGCGATGCTCGCTCGGTTGTGCACCAGCACGCAGCCGACACTCCCCTACTCGTCATGGCAAACGGTCCTGCCGCAGACGTGCCGGAGCCAGGCCTGGACGTGGTGGTGGACATCGCGCTGCAGGTGAGACAGGCGCCGACGCTGCTCATCCCGTCATCGGCCTCGCAGGCATGGTTGGCCTATGAGCGACTGGACCAGCTCACGCAGCCGGTCAGCTGAGGGAGCAGGCTCTCAAGCCCGATGGCTACCTTCTCGGCTCGTATCGCAACGCCACTGCCCCTGAGCCGAGCAGGCCAGGGCCGAGCGGCACACCCGCGATGGTGTCGCTCATGCGAGGTCCTCGCGTCGCGGGTATGAGTCCTGGGTGCCGCGGCGCCCCACGGAGAACGCTGCCGCGTCGTTGGCGAACCGCACAGCGTCCGACAGCGCGTCACCGTGGGCGATCCGGTCGGCCAGAGCGCCGACGAAGGCGTCCCCCGCGCCCGTCGTGTCCACGACCGGCACGGCACGCCCGCAGACGTGCTCGGGCAGGCCGCCCGCCTCGGCGAGCACCGCGCCGCGCGCGCCGAGGGTGAGCACGACCGACCGCGCACCCAGGCTCAGCAGCTCGGCAGCGACCTCGGCGCCATCACGCTCAGCCGGGTAGCCGCCCAGGAGTGTCGCGGCTTCGTTCTCGTTGACGACGAGCGGGTCGGCCGCGGCAAGGACCTCTGCAGGCAGGGCCGCAGCGGGCGCGGCGTTGAGGATGACCCGCACACCCCGAGCGAGGGCCGCCGAGGCGGCGTACGCGACGGTCTCCACGGGGAGCTCGAGTTGCAGCACGAGCACCGCCGCGCCGGACCACACGTCCGAGACCTCGTCGACGAGCGCGGTGGTCGCCCAGGCATTCGCGCCGGCCGAGACGACGATGGAGTTCTCGCCGTCCGGGGTGAGCAGGATGACGGCAGTAGCCGTCGGTGCGGCGACCCTGCGCACGCCGGACACGTCGACGCCGCTGCGGACGAGGGAGGCGGTCACGACGTCGCCGAAGCTGTCGCCTCCGACGCACCCGATGAAGCTGACGCTCGCGCCGAGCCGCGCCGCGGCGACGGCTTGGTTCGCGCCCTTGCCGCCAGGGTGACTCTCCGTCGACGCGGCCAGAACCGTCTCGCCGGGCGCCGGGCGATGCGCGACCCCCAGCACCAGGTCGAAGTTCGCCGAGCCGATCACCGCGACTCGGCCGAGCGCACCGCCAGCTGACGACATCCTGCTCCTCACAACACTCTCCACCAGCGCGCCATCACGCGCTACGTCGCGCACTTGCTGCCGGTCACGCTCTCAGCCTGCGTGCTACTCGCCGGGGTAGCGGACGCCGATCGCGGCGCGCACGGCGTCCATGGTCGCCATCACCGCCACCGAGTCCTCCGGCGTCATGAGCGGGCTGGCTGTCTGCCCCGATGACAGCAGTCGCTCGACTTCCGCCGCCTGGTACTGCATCCCCCGGCCGCTGACCGGTTGCTCGAATCGCTCCACGACCTCGCCATCGGCATCGCGCACCGTCACCGCTGCCGGCGCGTACCAGATCGCGTCTATGTCGATGCGCCCCTCGGCGCCGAGCACCACCGCGGTGTTGGGCCCGAGCGTCTGGCTCGAGGAGTACGACGTGGAGAGCGCGGAGCCCTCGTGGCGCAGGACGGTCGCGACCGACGCGTCGACACCCGTCTCCTTCAGCGTGCCGCGAGCGGTGACCTCGACGGGCGGGCCGAGTATGTCGTGGGCGAAGGACAACGGGTAGACGCCGAGGTCCAACAGCGCGCCGCCGGCGAGGTGCGGGTTGTTCAGCCGGTGCGCGGGATCGGCCGGCAGCCGCTGGGTGTGGTCGGCGTGCAGGGAGTGAACCTCCCCCAGTCGACCGCTGCCGATGACCGACCGCACGAACGCCATGTGCGGCAGGAAACGCGTCCACATGGCTTCCATAACCAGGAGCCCGTGGCCGCGGGCGGCTTCGACGACACTGCGTGCCTCGCGGGCGTTGACGGCGAACGCTTTCTCCACCAGCACGTGCTTGCCGGCCTCGAGCGCGGCGAGCGCGTTGGCGGCGTGGAGATTGTGCGGCGTCGCGACGTACACGACGTCGACGTCGGGGTCGCCTACGAGGTCCTCGTATGACGGGTGCGCGCGGTCGATGCCGAACTCGCCGGCGAAAGCGGTGGCGCTGTCGGCGGACCGCGAGCCGACAGCCGTGACGCGATGGCCGTGCGCTAGCAGATCGCGGGTGAACGCCCGAGCGATGCCGCCGGTGGCCAGGATCCCCCACCGGATGCTGCCGTCGGACACCGGCGCCGGTTGCGGTGGCGTCACGACGACGCGCCGTAGTCGAGCACTATCTGCAGCGCGTCCTGCGGTGCGGAGTCGAGCAGCTCGAACGCGGCGGGCGCGTCACTGTCTGGCACGACATGCGACACGAGCTCGGTCAGCTTCAAGTCCCCTGCGCCTTCCAGAGTCAGGACTGTCCTCGACATCCGCAGCTCGTCCCACCGGTGTCGCAGGTGCGGCGCGACGCCGTAGATCTGCGAACCGACGATGTTCACTCGGTTGTGATGGAACTCCTCGCCGAGGCGCAGCGCCGTCGCGGGCCCTTGGAAGAACCCCGACGCCACCACGCGGGAGCTGTAGCCGACCGTGCGGATGGCCTCGCTGAGCGCCTCGTGGCTCCCGCTCATCTCGATGACGACGTCCGCGCCGCGGTTGCCGGTAGCCGCTCGCACCACGGCTGCCACGTCGTCGCTGCGCGGGTCGAGCGTCGCAGCGGCGCCGAGCCGGTCGGCAAGCGTTCGGCGCGACGCCACGGGGTCGACTACTGTCACGCGAGCGCCGTTGAGCCGGGAGAGCTGGGCGACGATCTGGCCGGGAACGCCGGCGCCGAACACCACGACCGTCTCGCCGACGTGGATGTCGGCATCGAGAACGGCGTTCATCGCGATCGCGCCGATCTTGGCGAAGACCGCTGCGATCGGCTCCGAGTCCCCCGGCAGCAGCCGCGCACGCGCGTGCTCGGCCGAGCGCACCGCCAGTGACCGGTGGCCCCACGCCCCCCACACCCAGCGCCCGACCAGATCGGCGTCACCGTCGGACCCGACGGCGACGACCCGGCCGACCTCCTCGTAGCCCCAGCCGTCGACGGGGTAGGCCAGCGAGGAGTCCCCCGGCACGAAGAGCAGCCGTTCGGCATCCCAAAGCTTTTCGAGATAGGGATTGCTGCCGCGGTAGGCGGTGAGCTCAGTGCCGGCCGAGATGCCGGAATAGGTCGTCTCAAGCAGCACCTCGCCGGGACCGGGCTCGGGGTCGGCGAACTCGACGACCTCGGCCTTGCCCGGCGCCGGAAACCGAACCATCCGCGCCATGGTTCTCACTACCTCCGCGAGTCGGTGGCGACGTCGACCGCGACCGACGTCGAATCTCCGGTCAGCGCCACGGCCGATGTGTCGTGGGTCGTCGTCACCGTCATGATCTGTCATCATGCCCGAGTAGGACTTCACCGAGTGGGACAGGGCGCGGCCGTCGCGGCGAGCCAGAGTCAGTTCCCGTCGCGCCTCCGTCCCATGTATTGACACTCATGTCTAAAGTGAGCGCGTCACGTGGCCAGCACGTGCGCCCCGCGAGCGAAGGAACCGGCCATGCGTCTGTCACCGTCCAACATCGTGGCCGCGGCCGCGTGTGTGCTCCTCACGGCCTGCACCGGCCAGACGATCGAACCGAATCAGGACAAGTCAGACGCGTCAGCGGGCAAGGCGACGTCGATCCGCTGGCTGATCGAGGAGCCCGAGGACGCGGCCGCGCTCAAGGCGCTGAAGGACCACGTCGCGACCTTTGAGAAGCAGTCCGGGATCAAGGTCGAGACGTCCACCCTGCCGTTCGACACGATGCGGACCGTGCTGCAGACGCAGCTGCGCTCGGGCGAAGGGCCCGACGTCTTCAACTGGGGCTCGGGCCCCAGCTTCGGCGGCGCGCTGATCAAAGCCGGGCTCGTCGCCGACATCACCGAGGCCTACGACAAGCACGGGTGGAAGATCTTCGACTTCGCCAAGGAGCAGGTGACCGTGGACGGCAAGGTGTACGGCATCCCTGGCGAGATGGAGACCATCGGGCTGTTCTACAACAAGGACGTCTTCACAAAGCTCGGTATCCAGGAGCCGAAGAGCCTGGACGACCTGCGTGCGGCGGCTGAGAAGGTGCGCGCGAACGGCATGGTTCCCCTGGCGGTCGGCGACAAGGAGGGCTGGGAGGGCGGTCACCTGCTGAGCATGGCGCTGGCCAGTGACATCGGGTCCGACGCCGTGGAGTCGATGTTCAGCGGCGAGAAGTCGTGGAACTCGCCCGAGGTCGTGTCGGCGTTCCGGCTGTGGAAGGACTTCAACGACAAGGGCCTGCTGCCGAAGTCGCCGACCTCCGTTGACTACGACAACTCCACGTCGCTGTACTTCTCCGGCAAGGCCGCGATGATTCCGACCGGCAGCTGGCTGGTCGGTGAGATCGACGACGACGCCAAGTTCGAGAGCGGCTACATCCCCTTCCCCGCGCCCGACGGCCCGGGAATCTTCACCGGCGGTCTGGGTTCGGGCCCGTTCATCTCGGCGACGACCAAGAAGAAGGACGCGGCGATCCAGTTCCTGAACTTCCTCGCCTCCGAAGAGCACGGCCGGTGGACGGTCGAGAACCTCCACACGATCCCCGCTCAGCCGATTAAGACCGAGGGGCTGAAGATCTCCCCGTTGTCCGCCCAGGTGTTGCAGGACACCGCGAAGTTCTCCGAAGGCGGGGACTTCGGCCACAACATCGACGTGATGGTGAGCGACGCCGTCAACAAGGCGATGTACGACGGCATGCAGGGCGTGATGACCGGTCAGCGCACGCCGGAGGAAGCGGCGGCCGCGATGGAGAAGGCGGCGAAGAAGTAACGTCGGGCCGACGGGGGAGATCTCGACGTGACCACGCAAACACCCATCGGCGCGCCGGCCGTCGCACCTCCTCCTGGGATGCGACGCCGGCGGTGGCGGCGGTCCGCGATTCGATCCGAGGCGCCGCCAGCCACCCGCAAGGCTCAGGCGCGCCTGGGGATCGCCCTGGTGACGCCGTTGCTGGTGATGGTGGCCGTCTTCCTGCTGTTTCCGATGATGAACGCGGTGTACTACGTGTTCGTCGAGTTCGACGGTCTCGACCCCAGCCCGCCCTGGGTCGGCTTTTCGAACTTCACCGAGCTCGCAGCAGACCCGGACGTGTGGGCGGCTTTCAAGAACAACGTGATCTGGATCGTCGTCGGGACCATCGCTCCGCTCGTCCTGGGGCTCGGGCTCGCCCTGCTGGTGTGGAAGCTCGAGCGTGGGAGCGTGTGGTACCGCATGGCGTTCTTCCTCCCGTACGTGCTGCCACCCGTGGCGATCGGCGTCGTGTGGAGCTGGATCTATGAACCCTCGCGCGGATGGCTCAACCGCGTGCTGGAGGCAGTCGGGCTCGGCTCGTGGACGACCGGCTGGCTCGGCAACCCCTCGACCGCTCTCTACGCCGTCCTCGGCACGGCGATCTGGGCTGCCATGGGATTCGTCTTCGTGATCATCCTGGCCGCCCTGCGCAACGTGAACGCCGACCTCGTCGACGCCTCTCGCCTCGACGGCGCGAACGCCGGGCAGCGGCTGCGCTACGTGATCCTGCCGCAGATCATGCCGGTGTTCATCATGGTCGCGACCCTCACGCTGATCGGCGGTTTCAGCGTCTTCGACATCATCTTCGTCATGACCGGCGGCGGCCCGGCTGGCGCCACGGACGTACTCGGGACCTACGCCTACAAGAGCGCGTTCCAGCTGAACCGCATCAGCTACGGGACCACACTCGCGCTGATCATCACCGTGATGGCCGTGCCCTTCGCGATCGTGATGAACAGGCTGCAGCGCAAGCTCTCACTACAGGGGATGGGCGCATGAGACCTGGACAGGCAGCGCGCAGGTCGCGGCTCGCGGGCAAGCATGCGCTGCTCATCGCGATCTCGCTGTTGGTGCTCTTCCCGCTCGTCCTGACGGTCTCCACTGCTTTCAAGACCAGCCGGGACGTCAAGTTCAACCCCTTCGGGCTGTTCTCGTCCTTTTCCACCGAGAACTTCGTCACGGCCTGGACGGTGGGAGACTTCGGCAAGTACGCCCTGAACTCGCTACTGCTCACCGTGCCGAGCACGGCCCTGGTGGTCTTGCTCTCGACGATGGGCGGCTACGCGTTCGCACGGCTGCCCTTCCGTGGGCGGGGCATCGCCTTCTACCTCGTGCTTCTCGGGCTGCTGGTCCCATTCTTCACCTACATGATCCCGCTGTACTTCCAGCTGCGGTCGATGCGCCTGCTGGACACCCTGCTCGGGGTGAATCTCGTGCTTGCCAGCACTGGGCTGTCGTTCGGCACGTTCTTCATGCGCGCCTTCTTCCTCGACCTGCCCAATGAGCTCGACCAAGCGGCGCGTCTGGACGGGGCTTCCGAGCTGCAGATCTTTGTGCGGGTGATGCTGCCCCTCGTCACGCCCGGCGTCGGCGCCTTAACGGTCTTCACGTTTCTGCAGAACTGGAACAACTTCCTGGTCCCCCTGCTCTACCTGCCGACCGCGCAGTACCGCCCGCTCACGACAGGGCTCTACCTCTTCCTCGGCGGGCGTTCGGTCGACATCGGGCCACTCGCGGCGGGGACGTTGATCACGATTCTGCCCGTCATGGTGCTGTACGTCGCTCTCCAGAAGCATGTGACGCAAGGCTTCCTCTCCGGTGCGGTAAAGGGTTGAGCACCGCACCGCTACGCCGACGTCAGGATGGTCAGTGCACGACGTACTCGATCCTTGCGACCTGATCCCCGACGAGGCCGAGCAGCTCGCGCACAGCGGCTATCCCCTGGGCGCCCTGCGATCTGACGCGCGCGACGCGGCGACCGCGAAGGACTTTCCCCGCTTGGCAGCGGTGTCCACGCGCTTGGGCGAGCTGCAGCGCGCAGCGGACTGGGGCTACGAAGAGCCCGAGGACGACCGAGCTTTACTGCAGATCGCCGGCAGCGCCCGGTCTGTCGCCTTCACGGCGGAGGAGCTGCCCGGCCGATTGCGCGGGGCGTGGCTTGGCAGGGCGGTCGGGAACACATTGGGAAAGCCCATCGAGGGCCTGACGCGCTCGCAGGTGGAGACCTACCTGCGAGCTGCGGGCCATTGGCCGCTACGGGGCTACCTCCCGCTGCTCGACCCGCTACCCGCGGGAGTGCCCGCACTGCATCCCTGTGCGCCGGAGGCATGCGCCGGCCAGTTCGTCGACGTCCCACGCGACGACGACCTCGACTGGACGATCCTGGCCCTGCACGTCCTCGAGGTGCACGGCCGCGAGTTCACCACCGAGCAGATGGCAGCCGCCTGGCTGGACTGCGTGCCGTTCACGCAGACCCACACCGCCGAGCGGGCGGCGTACCGCAACCTGATCCACGGGCTTCGTCCGCCCGCGACGGCGACGCACAACAATCCCTATCGGGAATGGATCGGCGCGCTCATCCGCGGCGACGCCTACGGCTACGTGTCTCCAGGCGATCCAGCCGCAGCCGCAGGCATGGCGCTCGTGGACGCCCGCCTGAGCCACACCGCGAACGGCAAATACGGTGAGATGTGGGCAGCCGCGCTCGTCGCGTCAGCACTGGCGGTGTCGAGCGCCCGCGAAGCGCTCACGCTCGCCCACGCGGTGCTGCCGCCCCGGTCGCGCCTGGCGCAGGCGCTCGACGCCGTTCTGGCGATGCACCGCGACGGCGCAAGTCACACCGCCGCGCTCGACTGGGTCGATGAGGCACTCGGCTTCTACCCCTGGGTGCACACCGTCAACAACGCCGCCCTCATCGCCATCGGACTGCTGTGGGGCGCCGACTTCCTCGACGCCCTCGGGATCACCATCTCGGGCGGACGTGACACCGACTCCAACGGTGCGACCGTGGGCAGTGTCTTCGGGGCCTTGCACTCGGCCGACGCCGTCCCCGCCGAGCTCGTCGGCACAACACACGTGCGGGTCCGCAGCGCGGTGCATGGCTTCGACGGCATCAGCATCGACGAGCTCGCCGCACGCACACTCCGTCTTGCGCGCAGTGAGCTACGGAACTAGGGCGATCTTGCCCGAACGGCCGGCGTCGGCCAGCTGGTAGGCCGCGCCGGCCTCGGCGATTGCGAACGTGTCGGAGACGATCACCTCGGGGTGCAGGTTCCAGACGGGCAGGCGGGAGACCAGTTCGCGCATGTGCTCGAGACTGGTGACCCAGGAGCCCAGGATGGTGATCGAGGGGTGGATCAGGGTGGGGCTCACCTCGGGCACCCGCAGGCCGTTGCCCTCGCCCACGAGGACGACCCGCCCACGCTCGCGGACCAGGGCGATCGCGGCGCCGCGGCCGGACTCGCTGCCCGAGCAGTCGATGGCCACGTGCGCCCCGCCGTCGACTGCGGCACGGGCGGCGTCGACCTCGTCAGGGGCGAAGGCCGCATCGACCGCGCCGAGCCGGACGGCCAGCTCCCGACGCTCCGGGCTGGGATCAAGGCCCACCCTGGGGACGGCGCCCAGCTTGCCGCCCAGTAACCCCGCGGCCAGCCCGACGGGTCCGAGACCGACCACGGCCAGGGCGTCCCGCCCGCTGACCTGAGCGCGTATCAGGCCCTCGTAGGCCGTGCCGAAGCCGCAGGCCACGCAGGCGCCGTCGAGGTAGGTGACGAAGTCGGGAAGGACGACGCAGTCTCGCTCCTGGGCCAGGATCAGGTCGGCGTGACCGCCGTCGCGCTGCCACCCGTAGGCGGCGCGTTGGGGTGAGGTGCAGCTGATCTGGTAGCCCCGGACGCAGTCGTCGCACTGGCCGCAACCGCTGATGTGGTAGACGCAGACCCGGTCTCCGACCCGCAGGCGGATCGCGCCCGGGCCGAGGGCCACGACCTCGCCGGCGGGCTCGTGGCCGGCGACCACGCCCTGGTACATCTCGGCTGGGTCACCCTGGACGTGCTCGCGGTAGATGGCCCGGATATCGGAGCCGCAGATGGTCGAGGCGCGCATGGCCAGCAGCACCTGCCCGGGTCCGGGCTCGGGGTCGGGCAGCTCTCGGAGGTCGACGGTGGAGTCGCCTGGCAGAAATACACCGCGCATGCGTGGATTCCGATCTGGTCTGAGGTCTAGCGACGGCAGCGATGACCTACATGCTGCTGTCTTGTCGCTCCGGTGGGAATAGCGGTGTCTGGATCGGGCGCCGTCGCCTGACGGACGGGCTGCCCGGCTCAGGGAGGGCGCGGTCACGAGCAGCTCAGTGGCCGCTCCTGGCCAGCGGCGGTGATGATAGGCAGATGGCCTGCGATGACCCTGTCGAGCTCGTTCCCGGCGTGTGGCAGATCCGGCAGCAGTTGAGCGAGGAGGTGCCGCTCTACCTGCATCTGGTCGTGGGTCCAGAGGGTGCGGCGCTGGTGGACGGCGGCCTGCCGTTCAGCCTGCCCTGGATCGAGCGGCTGATGGCGGCGGCCGGTGTGGGCGAGGACGACCTGCGTTTCCTGCTCAACACCCACGCCCATCACGACCACATCGGCGCTTTCGCCGAGTTGCGCGCGCGCACTGGCGCTCGCGTCGTGGCCGACCCGGCAGCGGTGCGCTGGATCGAGGATCTCGAGGTCAACTTGCGGGAGTTCGCCCTGCATCGTCCGGACATCATCGCCGACTCCCCCCAATTGCGAGCCGAGTTGGCCCCGACCTTCGGCAGGCCCTGCCACGTCGACGTGACGATCACCGACGGAGGCGCCGTGCGTCTGGGCGGTCCAGTGGTGCTGGAAGCGGTGCGGCTACCCGGCCACGTCGAGGGCGAGCTCGGCTGGCTGGAGCGGTCCTCGCGCACGCTGCTGCTCGGCGACATCGTGACCGGCACGTCGTGGAGCTTCTTCCACGGGCACCTGCTGCCACTGCAGCTGCGCCGCTCCCTGCGCCGGCTACGGGCGCTGACCCTGGACGAGGGCGTGCGGCTGGTGTGCCTGGCGCACTACGCCAGTCGAACGGCAGCCGAGTTCCTCGACCTGCTCATCGAGGTCGAGCGCTACCTCGATCAGGTCACCGACACGGTGGAGGGCGCCCTGGACGCCACACCGCGGTCGCTGACCGAGGTGTGGCGGCGCACGTGCGCCCAGATGGGTCGGATCGAGGAGTTCCGCGGGCTTGCGATGGTGCAGGCGCATCTGCGCGAGGCGGTCGCCGCAGGGCGCGCACGGTGTGTGGGGCCCGACCTGTACGTGGCGTTACGATCAGATGGTCGACCGGCGGCATCGCCTCTGTAGGTCAGGATCACCCAGTGCGGATCAGTGAT
This sequence comes from Jatrophihabitans sp., assembly GCA_036399055.1. Classification (NCBI taxonomy): domain Bacteria; kingdom Bacillati; phylum Actinomycetota; class Actinomycetes; order Jatrophihabitantales; family Jatrophihabitantaceae; genus Jatrophihabitans; species Jatrophihabitans sp. The sequence goes on along the minus strand of DASWNX010000031.1, from coordinate 33,452 downwards.
TCCCCGGTTGCGACGCCCATGGCCGGCCCTCGGGTCCGGCCGCCGGGTTCGGCTCCAGCGAGGCAGGTGCGATGGACGGCAACCGATCCGCGGTGGTCCTCGGCGGCGGCTCGGGAATCGGCAAGGCCTGCGCCGAACTGCTGGACGAGCAGGGATGGCTGGTCAGCGTCGGTGACATCGCCTTCGCGGATGAGGCGGCTGACCCGGCGGCAGACCCAGCGGCAGACCGGATCCTGCGGCTGGAGGCGGACGCGACCTCCGCGCAGGATCTCTCCCGGCTGATGTCGCAGGCGCACCAGCGCGCCCCACTCGGCGCGCTGGTGTACTCGGCCGGCATCGAACGGCACGGCTCGGTCCTCACCACCGACGAGAGCACCTGGGATCTCACGCAGGCGGTGAACCTCAAGGGCGCCTACCTCGCCGCTCAAGCCGCCATCCCGCTGATGGCTGAAGCAGGCGGTGGCGCGATCGTCGTCGTGTCATCGGTCCAGGGCATGGCGACCCAGAAGTCGGTGGCCGCCTATGCGGCGGCGAAGGCGGGCGCCCTGGGCCTGGTGCGCGCCATGGCGCTGGACCATGCCGAGCAGGGCATCCGGGTCAACGCCGTCGCTCCGGGAACCATCGACACCCCGCTGGTGCGGCAGAACGCGGCGGAGCTGACGCCGCACGACGCCGGCGAGGCACTGCGTGCCTGGGCGGACATGCACGCGCTCAAGCGGATCGGCCGGCCGGAGGAGGTCGCCAGCGTGGTTGCCTTCCTGCTCTCTGAAGGCGCCTCGTTCGTCACCGGCGCCACCTGGGTCGTCGACGGCGGCCTGCTGGCCTCCTACTGACGCCCGCGACCTGCTGGGCTCCTACTGACGCGCCCGCGACCTGCTGGCCTCCTACTGACGCCCGCGGCCTGCCTCAGTCCAGTCCCAGCGCGTTGAGCACCCCCTGCAGATAACCGATCGCATGCGCCCGGCCGCGACTGCAGTACGCCTCGGAGGAGGTGTCACCCCAGGTGTCCAAGTCCCCGATCATCGCCGGCACGTGGTCATCGATCAAGAACCCGTCGAAACCCACGGCGTGCAACCGGCGGATGACCCGCGCGGGATTGAGGTTGCCCTCGCCCAGAAAGCATTCGGTGAACCGCGGGACGGTGCCCCGCACGTCGCGGAAGTGGACGTAGAAGATCCGGCCCAGCGCTCCCAACTGGTCGATCACCTCGTTGACCGAGTCCTCCCCCGCCATCTCCGAGACGGTGCCGAGGCAGAAGTTCAGCCCCCAGGCAGGACTGCCGTTGGCACGCCGGTAGCCCTCGGCGATGGCCGCCGACGAGGTGAAGATCCGCGCCGCCTGCCCCAGCGGCTGGTCCACCGGCGGGTCGTCAGGGTGCAGGGCAAGCCGAACGCCGACCTCTTCGGCCACCGGAAGCACCGCGTCCAGGAAGTACTGGTAGTTGTCCCACATCTGCTCGGCGGTGATCGGCTCGGTGATCGGCTCGTCGGGCGTCAGCTTGTAGGAGGCCAGCGCGTTGCCCTCGCCGGCACGTGCCAGGTCGAACCCGGTGACCTTGGCGCCGCCGCGACCGGATGCGCCCATCTCGGTGCGCCACACGTAGGTGGCGATGAAGTTGTACCCGAGCAGGTCGATGCCCACCCGGGCCATGTTGCGGATGGTCCGGTGATAGTTCTCGATCTGCTCGTCCCGTCCCGCCAGGCCGCGCTGGATCTTGAAGAAGTGCGCCGCCGGCACGTTCTCCAGGCCGTCGATGGTCAGGCCGTCGCGGTCGCACCGATCGCGTAAGGCCTGCAGCTCGCCGAGGCTCCAGTGACCGTCCGCACCCGGCAGCGCGGTCGGCGTGTGCAGCTGCACGCTGGGCAGTCCCAGTTGGTGGGCGAAGGCCGCCACCGCGTCGTCGTAGGAGTCGATGTGCCCGAGTGAGAGGCGAATGCCCATGATTGTCTACCCTTTCGTGCCGGTCAGGCCGACCGCAGGCGCTGGGTCTGGCTGCCGAGCCCATCGATCCGAAGCCGCACGACGTCACCCGGACTCAGGTAGGCAAACCTCCCGGACAGCGCCACTCCCGCCGGTGTGCCGGTGTTGAGGACGTCGCCGGGCTCGAGCACCGTGACCTGGCTCAGCTGCCAGATCAACTCCGCGACGCTGAACACCATGTCGGCCGTGGTCGAGTCCTGCCGCGGGTCCCCATTCACCCAGGAGCGCAGCCCAAGCGACTGCGGATCGGCTATCTCCTCGGCCGTGACCAGCCACGGCCCCAGCGGATTGAAGGTCTCGCAGCTTTTGCCTTTCGACCATTGGCCTCCGCTGCTCTCCAGCTGGAACCCACGCTCGGAGACATCGTTGCTGATGGCGTATCCGGCCACGAAACGCAGCGCCTGCGCGGGTGAGTCGAGGTAGCGCGCTCGGCGGCCGATGATCACCGCCAGCTCGACCTCCCAGTCGGTCTTGGCAGACCCCCGAGGGATGAGGACGTCGTCGTCGGGCCCGACGACGGTGTTGGGAGCCTTGTAGAACATCACCGGCACGTCGGGAGGCGGCGAGCCGGACTCGGCGGCATGCGCGGCGTAGTTCATCCCGATGCACAACACCACCGACGGCCGGGCGACCGGGGCGCCGATCCGCTGGCCTGCCACGTCGATCTCTGGCAGGTCCCCGCGCTCCAGCGCCTGCCGGACCCGGTCCAGGCCGCCGTCGCTGAGGAATTGCCCGTCGATGTCGCCGGTCACCCCGCTGAGGTCTCGGTGCACGCCGTTGGCGCCGAGCAGCACCGGGCGCTCCATGCCGGGCTCGCCGACCCGCATCAGCCGCATGTCCGCCTCCTTCGATGATCGGCGCCCCAGCCCCCCGCTCAACCGGCGAGGAGGCCGCCGTCGATGACCAGTTCGGTTCCGGTGATGAAAGCGGCGTCATCGCAGGCGAGGTACAGGGCCGCCAGCGCCACCTCCCGCGGCTGTCCCAGCCGGCCCATGGGTTGGCGGTCGATCAGCGCCTGCCGTGCCTGGGAGGGGTCCGGCGCCTGGTCCAGCAGTCGCCCGACCCACGGCGAGTCGACGGTGCCGGGGCAGATGCAGTTGCACCGGACGCCGGTGCCGGCGTACTGGATGGCCACCTGCCTGGTGAGCGCGATGACCGCCCCCTTGCTGGCGCAGTAGGCAGTGCGATCGCGCAGCCCGACGAGGCCGGCCACCGACGCCGTGTTCACGATCGCGCCGCTGCCCTGGGCCAGCATGGGCGGCAGCGCCTGCCGGATGCCCAGAAAGGCGCCCCGGGCGTTGACGGCGAACACCCGATCCCATTCCTCGACGGTGCAGGTCAACGGGTCGGCCGTGGAGCCGACGCCGGCGTTGTTGCACAGCACGTCAAGCCTGCCGGTGTCGCTGAGAATGCGCTGGACGATGCTGCCGAACGCCGCCTCGTCGCTGACGTCGAGCGGCACGGCGTTCGTGCCGTCCGGGCAGCCGGCGGGTGCGATGTCGGCGGCGTACACCGTCGCGCCTTCAGCCAGGAACGCGGCGGCCATCTCCCAGCCGATGCCCGAACCCGCCCCTGTCACCAGCACGCTGCGACCGTCGAACCGGCTCATCTCAACCGCCCTGTGAAGTGGTCACATCTCGACTGTAGGACACCCTCGCGCCGGCAGGCACTACGCCGGCTCGAGGTCGACCGCGGTGTACCGGCGCCTTGCCTTGGCCGACCGTCGAGCCGGTGGCTGCTCGCCGGAGCCGCAGGCGACCAACTCGACGTCCAGCATGACCTGTCGCTTCAGTCGCCGGTTGGGGGTGTCAAGCCGCTGGAACAATCGAAGCGCCGCCGCGCGACCGAGCCTGACCGGGTCCTGCTCGATGAACGAGATAGCCGGCTTGACGCTGCCCGAAAGCGGGAAGTCCCCGAAGCCCACGAGTGCCATGTCGCTACGCCCGAGGCTTTGCAGCACCGGTATGAGCCCGATCGTGCACCGCGCGTTGGAGGAGAAGATCGCCGTGGGCTCGTGGGACTCCCGCAGGAACGCCACGAAGGAACGAGCCATCTCAGAACTCGACGTGCCCCCGAGCACGACCGAGTTCGCAGACTCGCTCATGCCGGCGCCGAGCAGGACGGACTGGTAGGCCTGCAGCCGGCGCCGGGTGGTTTGCACGTTCAGGGTGTCACCGACGAAGGCGAGGCTCGTGTGCCCGTGAGCGAGCAGATGCCGCGTGGCGGCCACACCGCCGCCATGATCGTCGGAGACGATGCTGTCGGCCACGATTCCCGTGGGGGTCCGATCGACGAAGACGAGGGGTGTCTTGTGCTGCCAGCGTTTGAGATAGGACTGGTCGTCTGAGATGGGGGTGGCGATCGCGCCGACGACCATGCGGTGAAGCAACGCCTCCATCGCCGGCTGCTCGTCCTCGGGCTCATAACCCATGCTCGCGATCACCACCGCGACGCCCCTCTGGTGGGCCACCTGCTCCACGGCATGCGTCAGGGTGGCGAAGAAGGGATCGGACAGGTCGGGCACCGCGATGGCGATCGCCGTGTCACGTCCGCTGCGAAACGTGCGAGCGAGCAGGTTCGGCACGTAGTTCGACTCGCGCATCGCCCGCAGCACCCGCTCCCGGGTTTCGGCGCTGACGTAGGGGTCTTCGTTGAAGACGCGAGACACCGTCTTGACACTCACTCCGCAGCGCAGAGCCACATCGCGCATCGTTGTCATCGCATACCTCCCCGACGTCTCATCCGCGAGCCTTGTCCTTAACGAACCTCTCGCGCACCTCGGCCAGCTTACTGACGCCGCAGGCGGTCGCCCGAACGCCGGGATCGTGGCGGGCCGAGCCAGCGGGGGGACCGGGTAGAGGCCCGGTCCCCCCGGCGGGTCAGCAGTCGGACTTGTAGATGGCCTGCGCACCCTCGCCGTCGACGTTGTCCTTGGTGATGACGGTGAAGCCGGTCTGGACCTTCGCGGGCGGCTGCTGGCCCTCCAGCTTGGCGACCGCGGCGTCGACGCCGTACTGGCCGATCGCGGCCGGCTGCTGGGCGACCAGAGCCTGCACGGTTCCGTCCCTGAGCGCCTTGACCTGGTTCGGGCCCGCGTCGAAGCCCACGATCCTGACCTGGTTCTGCTTGCCGGCCTGCCGCACACCGGTCGCCGTTCCCTCGGCGGAGAACAGGTTGGCGGCGAACACCCCGACGATGTCAGGGTCCTTCTGCAGCGCGGAGCTGATCAGGTTGGACGCGGTGGCAGGGTCATTGTGCGAGTACTGGATGCCGAGGTACTGGTACTTGGAGTCAGCCTTGACCGCGTCCTCGAATCCCTTCGCGCGCGCGTCGGTGGTGGAGATGCCGGGATCGACCGACATGATCATCACCTTGCCGCCCTCGGGCGCCAGCGTCTTGATGGCCTCGAACGCCGCCTTGCCGCCGCCGATGTTGTCCGAGGCGATCTGCGAGGTGGCGAAGGACGGGTCCTTCACCGTGGTGTCGACCAGCACCACGTCGATGCCGGCCTGCGCCGCCGACTGCAAGGGCGCTTGCATCGCGCTGACGTCGGTCGGCGCGATCAGGATCGCGTCCGGCTTGGAGGAGACGACGGAGTCCACGATCGGCCTCTGGAGGGTGGGGTCGAACTTCTGCGGGCCCTGGACCCTCACCGACACGCCCAGCTTGCTTGCCTCGGCCTGGATGCCGCATTGCATGGTGATGTAGAACTCGTCACCGGCGACGCCCTGGATGAAGGTCAGGTTGTAATTCTTGCTGGCCTTGGCAGGCGCGGTCACCGACGTCGCCGTCGCCTGGGCGGCGCCGGCTGAACTCGAGCCGCCCGCCGCGCCGGCCGTGACCGTGACGGTCGGAGCAGGCTTGGAGTTCGTGCAGGCAGCCAGCGGCAAGGCCAGGCACGCCAGGCCGATCGTGATCCTAGGAATTCTGGACGAGGTCACAGCTGCTCCTTCTACTTGGTCCGGGTCAGTAGGGCGAGAATCGGGTTCTTGCGTCCGGCGCCGCGCAGGGCTGCCCTGCGCCGGGACTGGTCGACGTAGACGGCCGCCACGAGCACCGTGCCGACGGCGACGCCCTGCCAGAAGGCCTCGACACCGATGATGACGAAGCCGGCCTGCAGGACCGCCGGGATGAACAGGCCCACCACAGTGCCGAAGATCGATCCCTCACCGCCGAAGATGGAGGTGCCGCCGATCACCACCGCGGCGATGACATTGAGATTGGTCAGGGACTGGCCGGCGATCGTGGTGGTGCCGAACTGGGCCAGGGACAGGCACGAGGCGAAGCCCGCCAGCAGCCCGGACATGGCGTAGATCATGATCAGATGCCGGTCGACCTTGATCCCGACCCGGCGTGCGGCTTCCTCGTTGGACCCGATGGCGTAGGTGTATCGCCCGAACTTGGTCTTGTGCAGGATGATCCCGCCGATGACCACCACGATCAGCGCGACGAAGGGCAGCGACGGGATGCCGAGCACCTTGATGTAGGTGTTGAAGTCCGTCATCGCCATGGGGACCGCGCGGATGTCGATGCCCTTGGTGATCACCTGAGCCAGGCCCAGGGCCACCGACAGCGTTCCCAGCGTCACGATGAGGGGCGGGATCTTCGACTTGGCGACCAAGGCGCCGTTCAGCGTTCCCCACGCCGTTCCCGCGATGACCGCTGCGAGGATCCCGATAGTGGCCACCGCCCATCCGTCGCCGCCGACGCGCTCCATCACCTTGGCCGCGATCACCGAGGAGAACACCAGCACCGACCCGATGGACAGGTCGATGCCGGAGGTGATGATGATGAAGGTCATCCCGACGCCCAGCACCGCCCAGACGGCGACATTCTGCGAGATCAACGAGAAGTTGCTGGTGGAGAGGAACTTGTTGCCCGCGGCTATCGAGAAATAGGCCACGATGACGAGCAGGACACCGAGGATCCAGACCGACTGAAGACTGAGGATCCGCTTGACCACCGAAGGGTGCTGCTCGGTCGGATCCGGGACGGCGACATCTCCCCGCTCGGGAGGCGTCGTGGTGAGAACGCTCATGACTTTGCCCTTCCTGCCAACTCCAGCGCACCGGTCATGGCGCCGACGAGCTGCTCGACGGTGGTGCCCTTCGCGGGCAACGTCGCCACCCGGGTGCCCAGCCGCATCACCTGGACCCGATCGGCGACCTCAAGCACATGCGGCATCGAGTGCGAGATCAGCACCACCGCGATACCCCTGTCGCGGACACGTTTGATGGTGTCCAGGACGTTCTTGGTCTGCACCACGCCCAGGGCGGCGGTGGGCTCGTCGAGGAAGACGACCTTGCCGGCCCACGCGATCGCCCGCACGATGGCGATCTGCTGGCGCTGCCCGCCGGACATCGAGCCCACCGGCGCCGTCAGCGACCGCACCGTGCCCCCCAGGTCGGCGAAGCCGGCCTGAGCCTTGGCCTTCATCGCCTTGTCGTCCATGAACCCCAGCTTTCCCAGGAGTCCCCGCCGTGGGATCTCGCGGCCCAGGAACATGTTCTGGAAGGGGTTGAGATGCGGCGCCAGCGCGAGGTCCTGGTAGACGACCTCCATACCCAGGTTGGCTGCCTGTTGCGGGGTGGTGATCTTGATCGGCTCACCGTCGAAGAACAGCTGCCCGGAGTCGAGTTCGAGGTTGCCGGTCAACGCCTTGACCATCGTTGACTTGCCGGCGCCGTTGTCACCGATGAGTGCCACCACCTCCCCCGGCATGATGTCGAAGTCGGCGTCTTGCAAAGCACGCACATGTCCGAAGCTCCGGGAGATGCCCCGGGCCTCGAGAATCGGTGTCACCACGGTATTACCACCACCTCACTACATGGGGGGCTTGCGCCCCTCGATCTCTGCCGCCAGGATCACCTGATCGGTCACTTGCCTTCGGCTCCGGGCACAACGCACCCGATGAGCTCGACGCGTGCCTGAGTCGCGAGCGCCAGACTGGCGAGCCGGCTCCACCTGGCTCCTCACTGCGACACCCCGCCAAGCCGGACAAGGCTGTGGTCAACCGCGCCGCCAGGTCCCATCGCGTCAGGGTCGGTGGCGCGCAGGGCGTGGAGTTTGCGCGCGAATGCCTGATGGCGGACGCCATACCAGTCCGACCGGCCGGCCTGAGGTCGCGCCGCCGAACTCGTCACCGGGGCCAGCCGTTTGAGCAACGCGGGCTCATCGGCGAGACCGGCCGCCTTGGCGCCGAGCGCGGCGGCTCCCCGCCCGGACGCGGCGGCGACATCGACCGAGTGCAGCGGGTAGTTCAGGACATCGGCGAGCAGCTGGCGCCAGGCGGGGTGCCTGCTGCCACCACCGGCCAGGCGAAGGTGATCGACACCGTCTGCCGGAGCCAGCAGGCAGCTGACCGCATCGCCGATCGCGAAGGCGACACCCTCCAACGCCGCTCGCGCCAGCCGCTGCCGGTCGTGGCGCGGAGCCAGATTCGTCCACGCTCCCCGCATGCCTGGGTCCATGTGCGGGGTGCGCTCCCCGTTGAGATGCGGCAGGAAGAACGGATCGTCCGCCGCTGGCTCGACCAGGGCCGCATCGTAGAGCTCCTGCCAGGACATGCCGAGAACCTGCCGCACCCACGCCAGCGTCAAACCGCCGTTGAGCACGGCCGCCATCGCGTACCAGCCGCGCTCGGTCGCCGCTCGGTAGAGGTGGGTCACCGGGTCCACGCTCGACTCGACAGGCAGCGCCATGAGGGGCGTGACGACCTGCGCGCCGGTGCCGATGGTCAGCTGCGCTGTGCCCGGTTGGACCAGCCCTGACCCGAGGGCGGCCGCCGCGGTGTCCGCGGCGCCGGCAGCGACCGGGATGCCGGCGCCTAACCCGAGGAGCTCGGCCGCGTGCGGCCTCAGCTCCCCGGCGCGCTGGCCCGCGTCTGACAGGACATCAGGCAGGATCGCGGCGTCCAGGCCGAGGAACTCGATGACCTCGGTGTCCCAGGCGTCACCATGAAGGTCGTACAACAACGTGGCCGAGGCATCGCTGGGCTCGGTCGCGAAGCAGCCGGTCAACTGCGCGCGAAGCCAGTCCTTGGGTTGCAGCGCCCACCGCGTCCGCGCGTGGGTGGCGGGCTCGTGGGCGGCCAACCATGCCAGCATCGGGCCGGCCATTCCCGGCGTGAGAGGATTGGCAAGGCGGGCCCGCGCCTTGTCCGGCAGGTTCTCGTACTTGCCCAGCTCCTGGACGGCTCGCGCGTCGGACCACAGCATCGCGCGCCGAACGGGCCGCCCCGCCGCGTCTGCCGGCACCACGCCATGCATCTGTCCCGACAGCCCTATCGCCTGCGGGTCGGCGTCAGCCTTCTCCAGGCACTTCCGCACGCTCGACACGGTGGCCGCCAGCCAGTCGGCAGGATCGGTCTCTGCCCAGCCGGGCTGCTGGTTGAGGACCGGGTACTCTTCGGCCGCCTCTGCCATCACCGCGCCCTCAAGGTCTGTGAGGACCACCTTGACCGAGCTGGTGCCAAGGTCGATGCCCAGCAACGCAGGCTGTGCCACTGCCCTGGATGTCACTGGTCCCCCTCCCCTGACTGACGATTCGGTCCTGGCCTCGTGGGCTGTCAGACCTCGATGACCACCTTGTGCGCCGACGGGTCCGATGCCACCGCGTCCAGGGCTTTTCCGTAGTCGTCCAAGCTGAAACGATGTGTGATGATCCCGTCGGTCTTCGCCCGGCCGCTTCGCAGAGCGGCTATCGCGGCGCCGAACGAGGTCATCTCGGCGAAGGACCCCTTGATGGTGATCTCACGGCGGAAGACGTCGAACGGGTGGAACTGAACGACTTCGTCCGCGCGGGTGACTCCGTACACCAGCACGGTGCCGCCGTTGCGGGTGAGCGGAACGCACACGTCGCCGATGACCGTGGAGCCGGTGGCTTCCACCACGACGTCGTAGCCATCGCCTCCGGAGGCTTCCAGCAGGGTGGCCAGGATGCTTTCTGGATCGTCGCGCTTGATCTGGACCTGGTGCTCCAGGCCCAACGCCGCAGCGCGGTCCAACTTGAACTGGGTGGGACCGGCGACGGTCACCGACGCCGCGCCGCCAGTGGCGATCAGCTGAGCCAGCAGCAGACCGGTGGGCCCGGCGCCGAAGACCAGCGCCTTGCCCCCCGGGCGCGGGGCAAGGGTCTCAAGCCCGTGCATCGCGCAGGCGGCAGGCTCGGTGAAGACAGCCGTGTCACGGTCCAGGCCCTCCACGCTGAAGACGAGCAAGTGCGAGACGGCCACGTACTCGGCGAAGAAGCCGGGATAGTTGCTGCCCAAGCCCTTGGCGTTGGAGCACAGGATCAAGCGCCCGGACAGGCAGTAGTCGCAGTGGCCGCAGTAGACATTGGGATTGACGCTCACCTGCTCGCCTACCCGGAAGCGCGTCACGCCCTCACCCAGCTCATCGATCACGCCGACGAGCTCGTGGCCTGGGATCAAGGGGAAGACCGCGTTGAAGTCACCATGGTGGATGTGCAGATCGGTTCCGCAGACGCCGACCTGATCCACCTTGATCCGCACCTGCCCGGGCCCAGCCGTCGGTGTCGGGACCTCCTTGATGTCATAACTGCGGGGAGCGTCGTACACGACGGCTTTCATTCGGGTCTTCCTCTCACGGCTCTCGGGGTGCCCGAAGAGACCGGTGGACGGAGTGAAGGGTGCGCTGCGGCAGGAGGATCGCCCTCAGAAGCGGCCGGGGCGCGCCGAGTCATGGGTCTCGCCTCGACCTGCGGCAGCCCGGGCACTGTCGGCCGGCGCCTCAAGTCATCGAGATGTGTGCCACACCACTAAAGCACACGGCAACGGCGTTGTCACCGGTGTCATACAACATTGCGCTATTCACCTGTCACCGGTGTCATCAGCGCCTGGGCCGCACACCTGTCACCGGTGTCAGATCGCCGCGTTCAGACCACACCGGCACGGTTTCCTACCGGTGCTCCGCCTGAATCACCTTTGTGACGCTAGAGGTTCGCGATTAGCCGGTCAGGACGCAATCCGATCAGGATGCGATCCGACCAGCGCCGATCAGGACGCAGTCCTGCAGCGCCGCCGCCCCGGCAAGGGCGAACCGCCCCGGCAAAGACAGACGTCCCGGCAAAGGCAGACGCAGTCCGGCAAGGGGCCAGACGTCCCGGCAAAGGGCCAGACGCCCCTGACGCGGCCACGCTCAGCGGCGCGCCTCAGTCCACGGCACGGCCCGTCCCGCGGCCACGCTCACCAGCGCGTCGAGACGAGGTCGCGCCACGGTCTCGAGGAACTCCTGGCGCGCCGAGCCGGTGAGCGGCAGGACTTCGCGCCACACCGAGCGGCCCGCGATGAAGCCCGAAGCGCCACCGTCGTCGAAGGCGACTTTCAGCACCTCGCTGAACTCCTCGAACGGCACGCCGGCCGACAGGACGGCCCACGGCCGGTCAAGGACGGCCGCCAGCCGGCGGCACCCTTCCGGAGAGCCCGGGTACTCCAGCTTGAGCAGGTCGATGTCGAGCTCGTTGAGCGCCTGCGCGGACTCGATGATGGCGTTCTCACGGGCCTTGCCGCTCAGGTCCTCACCGGGCAACGGGTACACCAGGTTTTCGATCACCGACGGCACGCCCTCGGCGCGGCAGTCGGCGATCACCTCACGGCAGACGTCCAGGACCTCGGCGACCAGGTCCGGGGCGCCGGCGGCAGGAGCGGGCCGGTCGGCGCGCAGTTGCACGAAGAACTTCACGGCGTCGCCGCCCTGATCGAGCACCCACTGGGCGTTCAGCGCCGGATCACGGTGGGTCCGGGGCTCGCCGTTGAACGTCTGACGCTCGGACGGCTCGGCCGCGACGAGCAAGCCGCAGTTCGCCGCGAGCGCGCCGGCCTGCGTCACCGCCGGGACGCCGTAGGTGGGATCGAAGAGGATGCCGCTGGCGCCGGGCGTGAGCACGCGGGCGACGTCGGCCTTCGCGGTGCGCAGATCTTCGTCGCTGGCATCGAGGCCGACGGCTGTGAACATGCGACGCAACGTGTTTCGCTGATCCATCGCGATGATGGAGAACACGCCGTTGTCCGCCGCGATGTCATCGAGGGTCTTGACGGGCTTGGTGGTCGTTGTGGTCATCTTGTCTATTCCTTAGTGGTGAAGTGCGATGGGGTCGGTGTCGCGGCTTGCCTGGACGATGAAGTCGGCGAGCGCGGTCGAGCCGTCGGAGACGGCGTGCATGGCCAGCAGGGCAGCGCCTGTGACGCCCGGCTGGGTGATAGGTGAGAAGCGCAGGTTGTCGATCGCCGAGGCCTTCGCGGCCCGAACGCTTTCCATTCGCGTCCAGCCACCGGAGGCCACCCCTCGGCGGTGAGGGCCGACCACTCGTTCGATGTTGGCCAACAGCGTTCTGATCTCAGCGGCGGTGTATCGAGTGGCAGCCGCCCAGATCGCCGCGGGGGTCGCGTCGTCGCCGAATCGGATGGCGACGTCGTTGCCGGTGGGACCCGCGCCGGAGACCTCCAGGCCCGGCGGCAACGAGTCCACGGCCAGGCTTGCCCGGTCCAGGGCGGCACGGCCCTCTGGCGAGTCGGCGCCGAGCGAGGTCAGGACGCGGCGCAGCAGCAGCCCACCGCGCACGCCGGCGAGGATGAGTGTCGTGTCGGGCAGGATGTGGCTGCCTGCCGACCATCCGGAGCCGACCACGGCTGCGCGCTGCCGGTCGTCCAGGCGGCCGGGTAGCGACCGGGCCACCACGTCGGCTGTGCCGCTGGAGTTGAACAGCTCGTCGGGCCCGACAGCGCCGCTGCCGAGGGCTGCGACGGGGTGATCGTGGCCGGCCACGGTCAGCGCTGCCTGCGCGGCGCCGGCGCTGCCGATGGGCGCCAGCTCCGGGCGGAGCCGCCCGGCGCACTGTCCCGCGGCCAGCTCTGGCGGCAGCAGCCCCGCGGGCAGTCCCGCGGCGCTGAGCCCGTCCAGCCAGGGATCGCCGGTGTTCTGATCGATCAAACCGGTTCGCGATGCCAGCGACGGCTCGCGGACCTGGTCACCGCCGAGCTGGTGGACGATCCACTCGGGGACGCTGAGCCATCGAGCGCCCGGCCCGATGCTCTGGCCGTTGTCTCGCAGCCACATCAGTTTGGCGATGCTCGCCTGGCAGTCCCAGGGGAGGCCGGTTTTGGCGGCGAACAGCTCGGCGAATCCGGGGTTGGCTGCGGTGAGCCGATCGACCTGCTGGTGACCGCGGCGGTCGAACCACGCGAGGACGGGAGCCGCCGGGCGTCCGGCGGGGTCCAGCAGCACGCCGCTTTCAGCCAGGCCCGCCACCGCGATGCCCCGAACGCGAACCGGCCCGACGGCGGACTCGGCGAGGGAGGTCGCCTGGTGAATCAGCCGAGTCGCCAGGTCCAGCAGGATTTCCGGGCTGGTCTCGGTGCGCCCGTCGGGGTGGCGGCGCCACGGCGTCGGCGCCTCGACGAGGGCGATGTCGCGGTGGTCGCCGGTGCGCACCAGCGCCTTGGACGTCGTGGTTCCCAGGTCGAGGCCGAGAAAGACGTCGGAGGAAGCTGTCACGGGCGCTGCTCCCCCGAACCGCGTTGGATCAGGCGTACCGGTAGCTGGAGGTGTTCGACCTGCAGACCTGGATCGGCGATTCGAGCCAGGAGGCGAGCCGCCGCGGCGCGGCCGACCGCGTGTGCGGAGTGGTCGATCACGGTGATCGCCGGTCGCAGCGTGTCGGCCATGGCGAAGTCGCCGAATCCGACGAGCGCGATGTCGGCGCGGCCGTGCGCGTGCAGGGTGGGCACGACGCCGAGTGAGCAGCGGGTGCCGGCGCTGAAGACAGCGGTGGGAGGATTCTCCAGCTCCAGCAACGCCGCCGTCGCCGCCGCGGCGTCCGGCGCTGTCGCGCAGTCGGAGCGGACCAGCTGCTCCTGGACCTTCAGCCCTCGGCTGGCAAGGGCATCGCGGTAGCCGGCCAAGCGTGCCGCGGAGGTCGTGATCTGAGGGCTGTCACCGACAAAGGCGATCCGGCGGTGGCCGTGCGCCATGAGGTGAGTGACCGCTTCGACAGCGGCTCGATGGTCATCGATCCCGACCAGGTCAGCCTCCAGGCCGTAGGCGGCGCGGTCGACGAACACGACGGGCGCCGGGGTGTGCGCGAGCCAGCTGTGGTCGTCACCGGTCGGCGAGATCAGCAGGCCGCCGACCCGCCGTTGCAGCATCCGGTCGACGATGCGGCGCTCGGCGGCGCTGTCGCGGTGGGTGCTGGCGACCAGGACCGACTTGCCGTCCACGGTGAGGGCCGCCTCGACTGCCTCGGTCAGCGCCGAGAAGAACGGATCGGCGACGGACTCAACGATCAGGCCGATCGTGGTGTCGGTGCCGGCGCGCAGCGAGCGGGCCATCGCGTCCGGTTGGAATTGGAGTTCGCGCATCGCCTGCTGCACGCGCTGCCTGGTGGCCGAAGCCACCCGGTGGTCATCGTTGAGCACCCGGGAGGCGGTGCGCAGGCTCACGCCCGCTGCCTCGGCGACATCGCGCAGGATGGTCCTGCCGTTCACTGCGTCACCCCGGCGCCTTCTTCGGCCTCGACCGGCCGACGCGCCGCGGCGGTCTGCAGGCGCTCAAGCCGCCCGGATCGCTGCGGTGGGTGATTCGACATGGAGCGACATCGACCTCTCGTCGATCGGTTCAACCGTGGTTTCCCAGCCTGTGCCATCGATGGCAAGAAGAGCTGACATCACTATGACACGCCTCTGCCATCGATGGCAAACCCCTTCCCGCCAGCACTGGAGCTGCTGGAGCGGAGCTGCGTCAGCACCAGGTCGACCAAGTCCTCGGCCGGCGCCTCGGCGTCGAGCCGAAGGTGCGGGCCCACCGGCGGATCGAGGTCCAGTCGAGCTAGCAGGCCCGGCTCGTCGCGGAGCTTGTCGAGGTCTCGCAGCGCCGCCCGCGCTCGCATCCGCGCGAGGATCTGGTGCGGCTCCAGCTGCAGCCACACCAGAGTCGGCACTCCCCCGGCTGCCTCCAGCCGGTGTCGCAGTCGCTGCCACGCGCCGAGCTGACGCCGTTCGGTGGTGAACGGGGCCACCAGCACGACGGCCAGCCCGCAGCGCAGGTTGTCCTCGGCCAGCTGGACAATCGTCTCGTACCGCGCGTGTCGGGTGAGCGCGGCAAGCCGTGGGTCGTCCAGGTCGTGGACGTCGATGAGCGAGCCGATGACCTCGACGAGTGCGCCGGTGGCCACGTCCTGGTCGATCAGCGCGCCGGTCACCCTCGCGGCCAGCGCGAGCGCCAGGGTGCTCTTGCCGGTCGCAGGGGCTCCGGTCACCAGGATCACGGGGGGCCTCACGGCGCCGGCCTCACCGACTGGCCGCAGGGCGCGGCGCGTCGGCGTTCACTCCTCACCCCTGGCCAGCGCGGTCGCGAACGTGGGCGCCAGCGGCAGCACCGGGATGATCGTGGCCTGCAAGGCGTGATAGACATCGGGCTTTCCGCTCCAGACGGTGGCAGCCGGCCGATTCTGAGGGTCCAGCTCATGCCGCCACGACCCGCCGACCCGGTCGAGGAAGAGCGCGGCCGCGTGATCCCACCAGAGGCGGTACCAGTGCTCGTACCGCGGGTCGTCGGTGACCCTGCCCAGGGCCGCCGCCGCTCCCAGCGCCTCGGTGAGAACCCAGTGCAGCCGGTCCCGCACCACGGGAGTCCCGTCCCAGTCGACGGTGTAGACGAATCCCTCTGCCCCGTCGACGGACCAGCCCAGGCGCACCGCCGCCTGGAACAGCGACTCGGCGTCGGCGAGCAACCAGTCCGGGGCGTCCGGCCCGAGGGCGGCGCGCAGGTGCAGCGCCAAGCGAGCCCACTCCATCAGGTGCCCGATGGTGACCCCGTACGGACGGAACTGGTGAGCGCGATCGGCGGTGTTGTAGTCCGGCAGGGCCTGCCAGGTGGAGTCGAAATGCTCCGGCAGGCTCCAGCTGTTCGAGCGGGCGAAGCCGTGCACGACGCGCTCGACGATGCGCAGCGCCCGTTCCCGCCACAGCGCCAGACCCGTCACGTCCGCCGCGGCGAGAAAGGCTTCGACGGCGTGCATATTGGCGTTGACCCCTCGATAGGGATCGAGCGTTCGGAACTGCTCGTCCCACTCGTCGGCTAGCAGGCCGTCCCCTTCGACCCAGAACCGCTCCTCCACCACCGCCAAGGCGTCGGTGAGCAACCGCGCGGCGCCCTCGCGGCCGGCAGCCGCCGCGCTGGAGGCCGCGAGCACGACGAACACGTGCTCATAGGCCCGCTTCTGCCCTGCGGTAGGGCCCTGCGGCCCGACCGCGGTGAACCATCCGCCGTGCTCGCCGTCGCGTAGACGCCCGGACAGCGCCGCGACCCCGTGGTCGGCGAGCCGGCCCATGCCCGGCAGGCCCAGCAGCTGGCCGAGGGAGAACACGTGAGTCATACGGCTGGTGATGTAGGTGTGCACAGGCTGATCGAGCAGCGCGACGCCATTGTCGTCAAGCCAGGCGAAACCCCCGTCGGGGTGTGCCGAGGCCGCGGCGAAGTCCAGCAGCCGAACGCACTCCTCGGCCAGCCATGCGCGGTGCGAGGGCAAGCTCGCCCAGTTCGGTCCCGCGATCTGGGTGTCCTTGATAGGAACCGTGTTCTTCATAGGAACACTGTGCACCTGCCCGGCGCTCGCTGACACGTGGACCCGGCGCGGCTGCGGCGGCCTCGGCGAGCCTGATGTCCATCTCTGCCAACCAGAAGTCCGTTCTGCGCCCGGGCTTGGCTCACTGACCGGGAACGCCGGCGCGAGGATCGACCGCCTCCCCTCCGAGTAGGCTGGCGGACGCGACCATTGCTGACAGGCGGGACGACGTCATGGAGTTCCCTGGCCCAGGCCCTGAGGACACCCAAGAGCTCCGAGTGCGCTTGAGCCGTTACAACGACGGCGGACTGATGCGCAAGGCAGCCATGCGGCTCGCCGGTGAGGCACTCAGTCCCGAGGACCTGGAACTGCTGCGCCGCCGGGACATCGGAGTCCAGGGACGCGTCGCCGAGGACGTCCTTCGCGCGGTGTCGGAGTCCGAGCCTGTCTGGGCCCTGCTGGCCGAGAAGGGGCTTCCCGAGGATCTGACCGTCACCGAGCTCGGCGCCATCTCCCATGCGCTGCGCGGAGGTCCGGCAGGCATCGCGAGCACGGGCAATCCGGTCAGCGCGTCGATGCTGTTCACCGATCCGCGCAACGTGGCCACCCTGCGCCAGATCATCCCCGGCGACCTCGAGCCCGACGAAGTCACCGGCTATCGCTACGCCTGCCTGTCAGCGCCGGACTTCGGCACTCCGGAGCCGTTCGTGGTGGCGCTTCGGACCAGCCGGCCCGGCAAGAACTCCGTGACCGCGACGATGCTGGTGGCAGCCACCTTCCTGCGGCACGAGCAGGAGTTCGGTGTTCTGTCAGAGGATGCCGCCGAGCGTCTGGAAGTGATGGTCCGGCTGGACCTGCAGGAGATCATCCGCACCCACCGGCTCCTGCTCCAGGCCTGATCCGCCACCCGGCTCAGCCGAGGGTTGCGGCGCCGTCACGATGGAGCCGGTGGGCATGCGCGGGCTCGCTGCTGACCCGCACGAGCGACCTGTCCCGCTCGGTGACGGCGGGCACGCGGCTTCCTGGCACTCCCACCGCGGCGGTAGCCCATGCGACGGCCTCGCGCAGCGCCGTCTCACCCTCCCCGCCCCCGGCGATGGAACCAGCCAGCAGCGCGTCGCCGGCGCCGATGGTGCTGCGCGGGTTCGACGCTTGCGCCCAGGCGTGCAGCACCCGGCCCGCGCCGACCAGCAGCGCGCCGTCGCGGCCCATGCTGACCAGCGCCGACCGGGCCCCCCGTTCGATCAGCTGCCCAGCGGCGGCGACCGCGTCGCCGAGGGTCTGGATGGGACGGCCGACCGCTTCCTCCAGCTCTTCCAGGTTCGGTTTGATCACGTCGGGTCCTGCGCTCAGGCCCGCGAGCAACGGCTGCCCGCTGGCGTCGAGGGCCAAGCGCCCGCCGGCTCGGTGAACCAGCCCGCACACCGTGGCGTAATAGTCGCCGCTGACGCCCCGGGGCAGGCTTCCCGACGCCACCACCCAGTCGCCGTCGTGGACCCGGTCCAGCAGGGCGTCGGTGAGACTCCTCAGCTCGGCGGCGCTCAGCTCCGGCCCGCTGGCATTGATCTTGGTAGCGCGGCCGTCGGGTTCGGTGAGGGAGATGTTGACCCGCACCGCCTCAGAGATCGCAATCGCGTGAAAGTCGACCCGTTCGGCGCGCAGCAGCGATTGCAACTGAGCTCCCGCGGAGCCGCCGACCGGCAGGATCGCCAGCGTCGCGATGCCGTTGCTGGTCAGGGCACGGCTGACGTTGACGCCCTTGCCGCTGGGCTCCTCATGCTCGGCGGTGGCACGGTGGACGCCGCCGGGGGTCAGGGACGCGATCTCCAGGGTGCGGTCGACGCTCGGATTGGAAGTCAGGGTGATGATCACGTCAGCTCCACGGTGAGGCCGGTGGCTTGCAGGGCTGCCAGGTCGTCGGAGGCTAACCCCGTGTCGGTGATGAAGAGGTCGATGTCGGCGAGGTCGGCGTGCTTGCAGACGCTCAGATGCCCGACCTTGCTGTGATCGGCGAGCAGCACCCTGCGCTGGGCCGCCTGCGGCATGAGCCGCTTGACCGCCGCCTCCGCGGGATCGGGCGTGGTCAGGCCACGGTCGGTGGAGATGCCGTTCGTGCCGAGAAAGGCCACGTCGACGTTGATCTCGCCCAGCATCCGGGTCGCCCAGTCGCCGACGGTGGCCAGCGTCTGGCTGCGCAGCCGGCCACCGATCGGAAAGACCGTCAGGTGCGGCCTGGCCAGCAGGGTCAGCGCGATGGGCAGGGCATTGGTGAAGACGGTGAGCTCACGGTCATCGGGCAGGAGCGCGGCCAGCCGGGTGGTCGTGGACCCGGCGTCGATGAGGATCGAGCCGGAGGAGGGCAGGTGCGCCAACGCCGCTGTGGCGATGCGGTCCTTCTCCGCGGCGTAGTCGACCCGGGTGGTGACCGCCGGTTCGTAGTGCAGGTCGCCGATCGGCACCGCTCCCCCGTGCACCCGGCGCAGCAGTCCCTGCCGTTCGAGCTGGATGATGTCCTTGCGGACGGTCTCGCTCGTGACCTTCAACCTGCGAGCGATGTCTGCCGCGTCGACCCGCCCGGACGTCCGCAGCGCGTGGATGATCGCCTGCTGCCGTTGCGGCGAGTACGGGCTGCGGGTCATCGGTCAGGCGCCCGAGGCGTGCGTGAGCGCCTGCGCGTGGTTGACGTCGCGGTACACACCCGCCGCCACCCCTGCCAGGATCGCCGCGCCGCGGGCTCCGGCCTCGCGCACGTCGGTGTGGGTCAACCGCCCGAACGCACGCCGCTTGATCTCGAGCAGAGCCTGGCTGCGTGCCCAGCCGCCGGTCACGATGAACTTCTCACCCCGGCCGCTGACGGCTGTCATGGCCGCGTCGAGGACGCCGGCCCGCCGGGTGACCTCGTCCAGAGCCGCGCGCCACACCTGCGCCGGCCCGGTCCCCTCGGTGATGCCGCTTATGCCGACCGGGTCGTCACCGGTGATCTGCACGCCTGCCGGATCAGCGGCGAGGGCCTGAAGGTCAAGACTGGCAAGGTCTGACCCGGTCTTGCCGAGAGCGCCCAGGACCCGTTGGAGCACCAGGCCACCCTGAGTGCCGCCGAGCAGGCACCAGTGCCCGGGCAGCACGTGCCATCCGACGGTGATTCCCGCCTCGGTCAGGGCCAGAACCGCATTCGTGCCCAGTCCCGGCAGCACCGTCCGGATCAGCGCCTCCGCGGTGCCGCATGAGTCCAGCACGTCGCCGGCGCCCGCGGCCCGCGCGCCGATGGCGGCGGCCTGGTGATCGTGGCCGGCGACCGTCAGCACAGCGCCGGTCAAGCCGTCCAGGCCCACCGTGGACGGCACCCGGCCCACCGCGGCGCCGGCCGTGACCAGCGGAGGCAGCAGCGATGGCCTCATCCCGGACCATTCCAGCGCCTCGGGCCACCAGGCTCGGGTCTCCAGCTCCAGCCACCCTGTCCGCGAGGCGAGCGAGGCCTCGCTGACCTCCTCGCCTCCTAGCTGGCGGACTACCCATTCGGCGATGCCCAGGCGCCGCACAGCGTCCCGGCTCGGAGCGTGATGGTCGATGAGCCAACGGTGCTTTGTCAGGCTCCACTGGCAACGCAGCGGCAGGCCTGTCCGGCGGGCGAAGTCCTCGGCCCCGAACCTCTCGCCCAGGCGCCGCGCTTGCTCGGCGTCCCGGTTGTCATGCCAGGCGATGACCGGGGCGACCGGGTCGCCGCCGCGGTCGAGCAGGACACCGGACTCCCCCATGCTCGCGACGCCCACACCGATGACCGGACCCCGGGGGGCCGTGCGCAACGCCTGGGCCACCGCGAGTCTGGCCGAGGCCAGGACCTCCGCCGCATCGGTCTGCACGCCGGCGGCAGAGGCGTGCCACGAGGTCGCGGCACGGCCTTGCGACAGCTCAGCGCCGCTGCTGTCCAGGACGACGGCCTTGCTCGACGTGGTGCCCACATCGAGGCCGACCAGATAACCCATGCCGCCCACCCTTGTGGCCTGACCGTCGCCGGCGTTGCTCCGGTTGCTTATTCTTGGGTATCGTTGCGTTTCGATGCGTTCTCGTCAAGCGCTCCTGGCTGAAGCGCGCAGCGTGAGGCCCCGTGTGGGCAGGCAACCGAAAGGCGACCGGACATGCCGCTAGCACCGACCCGCCAGCTCGTGGAGGCCGCCCGGAAGGCCGGTCGGGGCGTCGCCGCCTTCAACGTCATCACCCTCGAGCACGCCGAGGCGATCGCCGCCGGCGCGGAGGCAGCCGGCACGCCGGTGATCCTGCAGATCAGCGAGAACGCCGTCGCCTACCACTCTGGAAACGCGTTTCCGATCGCCGCGGCGTCCGTCGCGATCGCCGCCGAGGCCAGTGTCGACATCTCATTGCACCTGGACCACGTCGAGGACCAGCAGTTGCTGAGTCGCGCGGCGGACGCGGGATTCAGCTCGGTGATGTACGACGCTTCCAAGCTGGACTTCGCCGACAACGTCAGCGCCACCCGCGACGCCGCACGCTGGGGTCAGGCCCATGGGCTCTATGTCGAGGCCGAGCTCGGGGCGGTGGGCGGCAAGGGTGGCGCGCACACACCAGGGGTGCGGACCGATCCCGACGAGGCAGCGCGGTTCGTCGCCGACACCGAGGTCGACGCACTGGCCGTCGCGGTCGGCAGCTCGCACGCGATGACCGAGCGCACTGCCTCCCTCGACTTCGAGCTCATCACCAGGATCGGCGAGGCGGTGCCCGTTCCGCTGGTGCTGCACGGCTCCTCGGGGGTGACCGACGCCGACCTGCGAACAGCGGTGCGCAGCGGCATCGTCAAGGTCAACATCGGAACGATCCTCAACGTCGCGTTCACCGACGCGATCCGCCGCGCTCTCACCGATGACTCTCTGGTCGATCCACGCAAGTACCTCGCCCCGGCCCGCGCCGACGTCGCCGACGTCGTGGCCCGCCTGGCCGCGACGGTGTCACGGCCCGCCTGAGGACTCTTCAACGGCGCAGCCCGACCCCTCGGCGCGCAGCCCGGCGACTCAACGGCGCAGCCGGCGACTCAGCCGCGCAGCACCGCGCCCAGCCGCGATCCGGCCTCGGCGATCGCCGCGTCCCGGGCCGCGGTCGCCTCGTCTCCGGTCAACGTCCGGTCCAGGGCCCGGAACCTCAGCGCGAACGCCAGCGACTTCAGGCCGGCGCCCAGCCGCTGGTCGTCGAGGTAGACGTCGAACAGCCGGACCGATTCCAGCAACTCACCGGCGCCGTGCCGCACCGCCGCCAGCACCTCGGCCGCCGGCGTCTCGCGCGCCACCACGAGCGCCAGGTCGAGCAGTACCGGCGGGTAGTTGGACAGGGTCGGCGCCTGGGCCGGGGGCGGCGGCGAGAAGGCGTCGAGGTTCAGCTCCATCGCAGAAGTCCGGGCCGGCAGGTCCAGGGCCGCGATCAGGCGTGGAGTCAGCTCGCCGGCGGCGCCCACCACCTCTCCGTCCAGCAGCAACTGCGCGCACCGGCCGGGGTGCCACGGGGCGACGTCGGCCTTGCGCACCTCAAGCTCCACCCGAGCTGCCCGGGCGGCCACCCGCGCGGACTCGATGGCGTCGGCCCAGCTGGCCGCCCGACCAGGACCCCACCAGCCCTGCGGCTCGAGGTCGCCGGCCAGCACGGTCGCCAGGTACCGGGGCTGAACCGGGACGGTCCGCGCGATCGCGGCCAGCTCGGCGTCCGTCGGCCGGTGTTGCACGCCCGGGCGCGGGGCGGGCTCGGCGCTCTCGGCCGGCAGGTACACCAGGCCCATCTCGAAGGCGGCCAGCGCCCGGTTGCCCCGGCCCAGGTTGCGGCTCAGGTTGGCCAGCAGCCCCGGCAGCAGCGAGGTGCGCAGCTCGGGCTCGGCCTCGGAGATCGGGTTGGCCAGCCGCAGCGCCTGCCGCCGGCTGTCGCCGGGCGCCAGGCCGAAGGCGTCATGGACGGCCGGTGACACGAACGGGTAATTGATCACCTCGGTGTAGCCGGCCTCGGCCATCGCCCGGGAGACCGACCGGCGCAGCTGCTGCTCGGCGGTCCAGCCGCGACCGGCGGGTGGGCGGGGCAGCACCGAGGGCACCTTGTCATAGCCCTCCAGCCGCACCACCTCCTCGATCAGGTCGGCCGGATCGGTGAGGTCCGGACGCCAGGACGGCGGGGTCACCGACAGCACCGGGGCGCCGGGGGCGCCGTCCTCGGCCACCGCGACCCCGCAGCCGACCTGCTCCAGCCGGCGCCGGACCGCCTCAGCGGCGATCGGCGTCCCGGCCAGCTCACCGGGCCGGGAGGCCGGCAGGGTGATCTGGACCGGCACCGGGCCGGCCCCGACCACGGCGCCCCCGGCGACCGCGGTGGCGCCGCCGTGCTCGACCAGCAGGTCGACGCAGCGTTGCAACGCCGCTGCCGCCATCGCCGGGTCCACGCCGCGCTCGAAGCGCTTGGCGGCCTCAGATCCCAGCTTGTGCCGGCGGACCGCGCGGCTGATCGATGCGGGGTCGAAGTGGGCCGCTTCGAGCAGCACGTCGCGGGTGTCCGACGACAGCTCGGTGAGCGCGCCGCCCATCACGCCGGCCAGCCCGATAGGGCCCCGGTCGTCGGTGATCACCAGGTCGTCGGCGTCGAGGGAGCGCACCGTGCCGTCCAGGGTGGTGAGCTTCTCCCCCGGCTCAGCGCGGCGCACGCCGAGCGGGCCGCTCAGCAGCGCGCGGTCATAGCCGTGCAGCGGCTGGCCGGTCTCGAGCATCACGTAGTTGGTGACGTCCACGGCAAGGGAGACGCTGCGCATTCCGCAGGCCCGCAGCCGCCGGACGATGAACTCCGGCGTGGGGCGGCGTGCATCCAGCCCGGTCACCTCCCGCAACGCGAACCGGTCACAGCCGACGGGGTCTGAGATCGACACCGGATAGCCGGGCGCCGCCGCCGGATCAGCGGCGGGCGCGCTGACGTCGGTGAACGCCACGTCCAGCGCCGCGGCCGCCTCTCGGGCCAGCCCTCGGATGGCCAGGCAGTAGCCGCGATCGGCGGTGACGGCGATGTCGAGCACCGCCTCGCGCATGCCCAGCACGTCCAGCGCGTCCTCACCGGGCTGCCCCGCGTCCGGCGCCAGCACCAGGATCCCGGAGTGCTCCTCGCCCAGGCCCAGCTCCCGAGCCGAGCAGATCATGCCGTCCGAGGTCCGGCCGTAGGTCTGGCGAGCCGCGATCGGAAACGGCCCGGGCAGCACCGATCCGGGCAGCGCCGCCACGATCAGGTCGCCCTCTGCGAAGTTGCGGGCGCCGCAGACGATCCCGCGCGGCTCTGCCTCGCCGACGTCGACCAGGCAGAACCGGATCGGCTTCTTGAACTCGGTGAGCTCCTCGATCTCCGAGACCCGGCCGATGAGCAACGGGCCGCTGACCGCGTCGGCCGGCGAGGAGACCCGCTCGACCTCCAGCCCGACCCGGATCAGCGCCTCGCCCAACGCCGGGCCGCTCAGCCCGGCCGGCAGCGCGGTGAACTCCGCGATCCAGGAAACCGGCGCGCGCATCTCAGGCCTCCATTCCGAAGGCCTGGGTGAACCGGAGGTCGCCCTCGACGATGTCTCGCATGTCCGCGGCGTTGTTGCGGAACATCATGGTGCGCTCGATTCCCATTCCGAAGGCGAAGCCCGAGTAGACCTCGGGGTCGATGCCGCAGGCCCGCAGCACCCGCGGGTTGACCATCCCGCAGCCGCCCCACTCGATCCAGCCCTCGCTGTCACAGGTGCGGCACGGCCGGTTGGGGTTGCCCACCGACTCACCCCGGCAGACGAAGCACAGCAGGTCGGGCTCGGCGCTGGGCTCGGTGAACGGAAAGTAGGACGGGCGCAGCCGGGTGACGATGCCCGGGCCGAAGAACGCCTGGGCCATGTGGTCCAGGGTGCCCTTGAGATGCGCCATGGTGATGCCCTTGTCGATCACCAGGCCTTCGAGCTGGTGGAAGACCGGTGAGTGGGTGGCGTCGAGCTCGTCGGTGCGGAACACCTTGCCGGGGCAGACGATGTAGATCGGCGGCTGGCGCGTGAGCATCACCCGGGCCTGCACCGGCGAGGTGTGCGTTCGCAGCACCAGGCCGCTGTCGGGCGAGCCGTCCGGGCCGGCCACGAAGAAGGTGTCCATCAGCGAGCGGGCCGGATGATCGACGCCGATGTTGAGCGCGTCGAAGTTGAACCACTCCGCTTCGACCTCGGGACCTTCGGCGACCTCCCAGCCCATCGCGGTGAAGACGTCGCCGACCAGCTCCTGGGTCGTGGTCAGCGGGTGCCGGGCGCCGATGACCCGGCGGTCCCAGGGCAGGGTCACGTCCACCGACTCCTCGAGCAGCACCCGGGCGTCGCGCTCGGCCTCGAGTTCGGCGAGCCGGGCGGCATAGGCCTGGCGGACCTCCGTGCGGGCGGCGTTGACCCGCTTGCCGGCGTCTGACTTGGCAGCCGGCGGCAGCGCCGCGATCTCGCGGTTGGCCAGCGCCAGCGGGGACCGGTCACCGACGTGGGCGGTCTGAGCGGCGCGCAGCCGGTCCAGGTCGGCGGCCTGCTCGAAGGCCTCCCTCGCCGCCGCGACGCCCGCAGCCAGGGCGGCCGGGCTCAGCGCGGCGACCTGCTTGGGGTCATAGGGGTCATTGGCGCCAGACATGGGAGTCCTTCAGTTCGACTGGGGTCACTAGCCCCGGAGAGGAGATGACTAGGAGTCTAGGAGAGCGGCTGAAGCCGATTAGCCCGTGCCGAGGCGTAGAGGCAGACGGCGGCGGCCGCGGCCAGGTTCAGGCTCTCGGCGCGGCCGTGCACCGGCACCCGCACCGACCGCTCGGCTGCCTGCAGCAACTCGGCCGGCAGCCCGCGGGCCTCGTTGCCGAAGATCCAGGCGGTGCGCCCGCGCAGCGTTCCCTGGTCGGTCAGCTCGTCGAGGTCCAGGCTGGCCGCGCCGGTGGTGGCCAGGGTGAGCAGTCCGGCCGCCCGGCATTCGGCGATGGCAGCGGCCGGGTCCAGGCCGGTGACCACGTCAAGGTGGAACAGGCTGCCGGCGGCGGCCCGGACGGCCTTGCCGTTGTAGGGGTCCACCGAGTCCGCGCTGAACAGCACCGCGTCGGCGCCCGCGGCGTCAGCCGTGCGCAGGATGGCGCCGGCGTTGCCCGGGTCGTTGGCCTCGACCAGGATCACCACCAGCCGCGGAGTCCGGCCCAGCGCGTCGGCGAGGCTGACGTCGAGGCTGGAGCACACCGCGATCAGGCCCTGCGGATGCACCGTCTCGCTGAGCGAGGCCGCGGCCCGGTCACTGATCAGTGCCACCGACCCGGGCTCGGCGTGGGCGAGCACGTCGGCGTAGCGCTGAGCAGCCGAGGCTGTGGCGAACACCTCGAGCACCGTGCCTGGTCTGCCCAGCGCCTCGCGGACCGACTGCGCGCCCTCGGCAAGAAAGCGCCCGGCCTCGCGGCGGCCTCGCGGACTGGTCAGTCCTCGAGCCGCCGCAAGCCGGGCGTTGGAGTCGGAAAGCACCGACCGCGAGATTACGCGGCGGGCGTCTGAGCAGCGGCGCCGCCGATGCCCTCTGCCTCGACAGCCTTCTTCGCGACCGCGACCAGCGCCGCGAACGCCGGGGCGTCGGTGACCGCGAGGTCAGCCAGCACCTTGCGGTCGGCCTGGACGCCGGCCAGCCGCAGTCCCTGCATGAAACGGTTGTAGGTCATGTCGTTGGCGCGAGCCGCCGCGTTGATCCGGGTGATCCAGAGCTTGCGGAAGTCGCCCTTGCGCGCCTTGCGGTCGCGGTAGGAGTACGTCGCCGAGTGCAGCAACTGCTCCTTGGCCTTGCGGTACAGCCGCGAACGCTGGCCCCGGTATCCCGAGGCCGCTTCGAGGGTCGTCCTGCGCTTCTTCTGGGCGTTTACCGCCCGCTTGACGCGTGCCACGTTGGTAGTCCTTGGTAATCAGGCCGAGCTGCTCACCCGTGATCCGGGTTGCCCGCTCGGCGGGGAGTATGGCGGGTGGGATCAGCGTCCGAGCATGCGCTTGACGCGCGGGACGTCGACGGCGGCGATCTCTGAGGTGCCGGTCAGGCGCCGGGTCTGCTTGGAGGCCTTGTGCTCCAGCAGGTGCCGCTTACCCGCGCGCTCGGTCAGCAACTTGCCGCTGCCGGTGATCTTGACGCGCTTCTTCATCCCCGAGTGTGTCTTGTTCTTGGGCATAGGAATCCTTCTTCGTGGGTGCTGGCCAACCAGGGAGGATGGCCAGCGGAACCGGCGCCGAGGGCCTTGAACTGGTGGTCTCAGGCCTGCGGTGCTTGCTCCTCGACGGTCTTTGCGGGACGGCTTGCCGCTTTCGTGGTGCGATGTGGCGCCACGACCATGACCATGTTGCGGCCGTCCTGCTTGGGCGATGACTCCACGAAGCCGAGCTCGGTGATGTCCTCAGCCAGCTTCTGCAGCAACCGGAACCCGAGTTCTGGCCGAGACTGCTCGCGACCACGGAACATGATCGTGATCTTGACCTTGTCACCTTGCTTGAGGAACCGCTCGACGTGACCCTTCTTGGTCGCGTAGTCGTGCGGGTCGATCTTCGGACGGAGCTTCATCTCCTTGATCACGGTCAATGCCTGATTACGCCTGGCCTCGCGGGCCTTCTGCGCGCTCTCGTACTTGAACTTGCCGTAATCCATGAGCTTGCAGACCGGCGGCCGCGCCATCGGCGCCACCTCGACCAGGTCGAGATCCGCTTCGGCGGCCAGTTCGAGTGCTTTGCCGATCGGCACGATGCCGACCTGCTCGCCCTCGGGCCCGACGAGTCGGACTTCGGGAACGCGAATCCGGTCGTTGATCCGGGGTTCAGAGCTGATGGGGCCTCCTAGGTTGTGCTGTCTGGACGAAGGCTGGCGTCACTGCTGCCGAGTGAGGGATGAAGACACTCCGACAATGACGACGGCCCCGCTGCAACCGATGCAGTCGGGGCCGGGAGATCTCCGCGATCCGAGCAGCACCCGACGGTCCGGCATGTGCCGGGACAACGGGTACTGCCTAGCGCCGCCCAAGGGCGATGCGTGGACCGAACCCGGCTGCCGTGAGGCTGCGCGGGTGGGAAACCGGGGCTTCCGCTTGCACGCCGGCTCGTGCCCTTGCGGGCGGAATCGGCGGGTCGCGTGTGCAAGGGTAGCAGCGTGAGCACTGAGCACCCAAACGACGCGCACCCAAACGACGCGCGCCCAAACGACGCGCGCCCAAACGATCAGGCCCACCCAAATGATCAGGCCCACCCCGACGATCAAGCGCCTGAGGTCCGGGAATTGGCGACCATACCCGCGGTGGAGGTGATCACCCGCGCCTCGGTGATGCTGATGAGCGCCGCGGCCGAGAAGTTGGGCCTGGCCGAGGACGGCCAGCGCTACCTCGACCTCGATGAGGCCCGCCGGCTGATCGAGGCCTATGCCGGCCTGCTGGGCGCGGCTCAGGCCGATCTGGGAGTGCACCGGCAACCGTTGCGGGACGGGTTGAAAGCGCTGCAGGAGGCATTTCGGGAGGCCTCTTCCTACCCGGATCAGCCGGGCCAGGGCCCGGGCGAGAAGTCGGGCTTCTGAGCCGGCAGCGCGCCAAGCGCGGGATTGAATCACCGATTTCGGCAAACCGAGTGCGCCACGCCGAAGAATTGGCTTACTGTGCCTTAACGCGCGGGGGCCGTGAAGCTAGTCAACAGGAAGTTCTCGACGTGACCCGACGCTCCATCCTTCGCCTTGCCCGTACCCCCGGACTGGCCCGCAAGGCCGCCGTCGTCACCGTGACAGCCAGCCTCGCAGTGCTCGGCGGGGCCCAGTCGATGGCCTTGGCCGCCACCCCCAGCGATCCGATCGGCTACCTGGATCAGGTGATTGTGAGCGGGTCCGCCGCCATCATCGTCCAAGGCTGGGCCGCCGACCCCGACAACCTCGCGCAGCCGCTGACCGTGCGGGCCACCCTGGACGGCCTCAGCGCCGCCCAGGTGGTCACCGCGGTGTCGCGTCCGGACGTGGTCAAGGCCCATCTCACCGGGCCCACCCCCGGCTTCGCGATGACGTTGGCGGCCAAGCCGGGCGGTCACACCGTCTGCGTCACGGCCGTCAACATCTCAGCCGGGGCCAACACCTCGCTGGGCTGCCGGACGGTGGTGGTGCCGGCGCCGATCGGAAGCACTCCGACCGCCGCCGAGATCGCCTCACGCAGCCCGTTCGGAGCGTTGGAGAAGGTCACCGCCAGCGGCAACACCGTGACCCTGACCGGCTGGGCGGCCGATCCCGACAACCTGGCCCAGCCGCTGAAGATCCTGGCCGGCCATGACGGCAGCCCCGCCACCGTCACCTCGGCCAAGACCGTGTCCAGGCCCGACATCGCGCTGACTCGCAATGTCGGCGGGAATCAGGGGTACTCGGTCACCATCAACCTGAGCACCGGCAACCACCTGGTGTGCGCCGCGGCTGTCAACATCGGCGTGGGAGTCAACCGCCAACTCGGCGGCTGCCTGAAGTTGTACGTCGGCTACACCGCCGCCCAGATCGCCGCGCTCAGCCCGTCCGGAGCCCTGGAGGCGTGGCGCGCCCAGAGCGCCACCAGCATCGGCGTCCGGGGGTGGGCTTCGGACCCGGACGACCGGGCCGCCTCGATCAAGGTGGTGGCCTACCTCGACGGCGTCTCGGCGGCCACCGTGACCGCCTCGGTGCCCCGGCCGGACCTGGTCAGCAGCCAGCAGGTGGGCCCGGCGGCCGGCTACTCCTTCTCGATTCCGGCGAGCACCGGCTCGCACAACGTCTGCCTGTGGGCGATGAACATCGGAGTCGGTAACAACAAGTTCCTCGGCTGCGCGTCGCTGAGCACCCCGGCGGTGACGATGCTGCCCGGTCCCGCGCCGGCGACCCCGGCCGCCAACACCAAGGTCGTCAACCTGGCCAAGACCTTCATCGGCAAGCCCTACGTCTGGGGCGGCGCCAGCCCGACCGGCTTCGACTGCTCGGGACTGGTGCAGTACAGCTACCGGGTCGGCGCCGCGATCACCACTCCGCGGATAGCCCAGGACCAGTTCAAGGCGGCTCGGATGATCCCCGCCGTCCGGGCGGTGCCTGGCGATCTGGTCTTCTACCACGACAACACCGGCTACGTGTATCACGTCGGGATCTACACCGGCCCCGGCATGACCGTCGCCGCAGTGAACCCGGCAAACGGCGTCCGGGCCCAGTCGATCTGGGACTCGACCGTCACCTACGGCAGCTTCACCCACGGCTGAGCGATCGCCCCTGGCCACCTGCCCGCTCTAGGGTGGGTGGCCAGGAGCCGGTGTTCAGGAGCGGCTGGCGGCGAGCAACGCGCGCAGTCCCCGCATGACCTCGACGCTGCGCTCGCCGTCGCCGCGCTGGACCGCGTACAGGGCGATCAGCTCGTCGCCGGGCAGCACCAGCCGGGCGAACCGCGCCTTGGCCGGGAACTCCACCCGGGTGACCAGGTCCCAGTCCACATGCCGGTAGCCGCCGAAGAAGCCGCGGCAGTCCACGCCCCTGGCGTCGGCGCGCACCCGAGGCCGGGTCACCGACAGGATGCCCAGCGCGGCCAGCAGCCCGGTGCCGGCGATGCCGAACTGGTCAGCGGTCGTGAAGCTGACACCGGCCGAGGCGTCACGCAGGATCACCGCGGCGAAGCCGAACAGGAGCAGCACCACGAAGGCGGCCAGCGCCGAGATCCAAGCCGCCCGGACCGGCCGGGCGGTGACCAGCGGGGGCGCCGGGGCATCGGCCGCCGCTGACTTGCTCACGGGCGCTGACTTGCTCACGGGCGCTGACTCGCTCGCGGGCGCTGACTCGCTCACGGCGCGGCTCTGCCTGCTGCGGTGCTCATAACCGGCAGGCGTGGATGTCGGTGACCAGGATGGCGCGTGCTCCGATTTCCCATAACTCGTCCATGATGCGGTTGGTGTCGCGGCGCGGCACCATCGAGCGCACCGCCGACCAGCCGGCGGTGCGCAGCGGAGAGACGGTCGGAGACTCGAAGCCGGGAGTGACCGCGACCGCCCGTTCCACCAGGTGGTCGGCGATGTCGTAGTCCATCAGCACGTACTGCCGGGCGATCATCACCCCCTGCAACCGGCGCAGCAGTTGCTCGACGGCGGCGGAGGCGACTGCCCCGGACCGCCGGATCAGCGCCGCCTGGGACCGGAACAACGGCTCGCCGAAGATCTCCAGCCCGGCGCCCCGCAGCGTGGTCCCGGTCTCGACCACGTCGGCGATCGCGTCGGCGACCCCGAGCCGGACGGCGGTCTCGACCGCGCCGTCGAGCCTGATCACCTCGGCCTCGATGCCCTGCTCGGCCAGGTAGTGCGCCAGCAGGCCGGGATAGGCGGTGGCGACCCGGCGCCCGCGCAAGTCCTCCAGGCTCTTGCTCGAGCCGGTGCTCGCCGCGAACCGGAAGGTCGAGCGGGCGAAACCCAGCTGCAGGATGACCTCGGCCTTGGCGCCGGAGTCCAGCAGCAGGTCCTCGCCGGTGATGCCGACGTCCAACCGGCCCGAGCCGACGTACAGGGCGATGTCGCGAGGCCGGAGGAAGAAGAACTCGGCGCCGTTGTCGGGGTCCTGCAGCACCAGTTCGCGGGTGTCGGCGCGCTGGCGGTAGCCGGCCTCGCGCAACATCTCACTTGCCGGCTCGGACAGCGAGCCCTTGTTCGGAACGGCGACCCGCAACGGTTCGGTGGCGCTCATGTCAGCTGGCATCGATAGGTCCTACAGGTGCCGGTAGACGTCGTCGAGGGTGAGGCCCTTGCCCAGCATCAGCACCTGGACGCGGTACAGCAGCTGGCTGATCTCCTCGGCGGCTCGGTCGGCGGACTCGTGCTCGGCAGCCATCCAGACCTCGGCCGCCTCCTCCACCACCTTCTTGCCCTGGGCGTGGATGCCGTCGTCCAGGGCCGTCACGGTCGCCGAGCCGGCCGGCCGGTCGGCCTGCCGCTGGGCCAGCTCGGCGAAGAGTTGGTCGAAGGTCTTCATCGCCATCGAGCCTACGACCCGATGACCCGACCCGATGGCCCGGCCCGGGTACTCAGTGGGCCCGAACCCGTTTCGTGAGTGAGGAGCGCGCCCCTCTCGACCTCACCCGACCCCAAGTCGACCTCCCACCCCGACCCGCCTGTGGCATCCCCGACGAAAAAGCCTCTCGGGCGCCCGGCGGGGGTTTCTTGAGCAGCGCGAGGTTTTCCGGGGTTCAGGGGAGTCAAGGAACTGGCCGAAGCCTGGTGACAAAGACTAGCGAGGGCGAGGATTCGGTACAGACCGGACCGATAGCTCGTCGATGCCTGTGAAATCAGCCGGGTTGCAGGTGTACAACGGCAGGTTGTGGGCGATGGCGGACGCCGCGATCAAGGCGTCGTAGGCGCGGGCGGCGGGTTCGCGGCCGACTTGGCGCAGCGACGCCGCGACCCGGCCGAAGGCGCGAGCCGATGCGGCGTCGAAGGCGAGTGCTTCGAAGTCGGCTTCGGCTTGCTGCAGATGCGCCTGGCGGGCTGCTCTCTCGCGGGCCGTAGTCGCAACGTGAGGCCCGACCGACAGCTCAGCCAAGGTCACCGCGCTGATCACGCACTCATCAGGTAGCAGGCTCGGGTCGTCTAGCTCGCCGAGGAGGATCACGGTCGAGGTGTCGAGCATTCCCCGAGCGGCAGGGGTGTTCATACAGCGGAGTCGAGCACGGCGTCGATATCGCGTCGCAGCAGATCAGGATCGACCTTCGGCAAGTGCCTGCGGCGTTCGATCAGGTCGGCTGGCGCCGGACCAGGTCGGCGCCTCGGACGCAGTTCAGCGACTTCCGCTCCATCCCGAGTCACGATCAACTCCTCACCCCGTGCTACCCGGTCCAGGACCGCTGCGCCGGAGTTGCGCAGTTCCCGAACGGTCACACTCTTCATGGCCGAAGTGTATCACCGGTGATACAAGTGAAGGAGTCGGGAATTCCTCGGCTTCAGGCGCCGGCGTCGATGATGGCGGCCACCGGACCTCCGCCGTCCGGCCCCTGATGGGCGGCCGACACCGACACGAACACCGCGGGGTCCCCGGTGACCGAGGCGGCCACCCCGCCCACCGCCGCCTTGATCTGGCGGTGCCAGTGCACGTCGGAGTCATCGAGCATGGCGTTTCGCCGGCCCCGGACGGCGCCGTCCTGGCTGGCCTCGCACTTGAGGAACACGTTGACCAGCCGGCCGCCGAGGTCGCTGACGCGCGGGCGCTCGGGCAGCTCGAGCCCGGCCTGGCGGATGGCGTCCCAGATGCCGTCCTGGTCGAGCGCGTCCTTCATCACCGAGTGGCCGACCCGGTAGCTGCCGCCGTGCCCACGGGCGTTGCCGACGACGACGATCTGCGCCCGGTCGAGCTCCACGCCCGACGAGCACGAGGCGACCGCGCTGTACAGCGAGAGGTCGTGCATCACCTGCTCCTGCGTCGGCATCTCGATCTCGCCCAGCGCCACGGCGATCCCCAGCGCCGTCGTGCCGTTGGAGAGGTCCATCGAGCCGTGCGGCTCCTGCATGTACGTCGTCTTCCCGCGCTCGCGGGCGTCGCGGATCGTGTCGATCGTCAGCAGCGGGGTCTTGGTCTGCACGTAGTGGACGTCGGCGGGGTCGGTGATGCCCGCGGCCGCCATCGCCTTCTTCACGCCGTCGGCGACCTTCTCCACCATGGCGAGGCGGCCGATGTCCTCGGGCAGCAGCACGTCGCTCATCGCGTAGCCCACGGTGAGGCGCGGCTCGTCGGTCTTCTCGACGGTGTCCTCGGGCAGCGTCGCGAAGATCGTCGCGTGCGGGCTGATGACGCCGTCGGTGCCGCCTGACCACACGATCGGGATCTCGGCGACGTCCTCCTTCGAGCGGGTGCCCTTCTCCAGCAGCACCT